>NZ_JAMPLL010000060.1:0-13857 GCF_039962495.1 Leptolyngbya sp. AS-A5
GATGCTGTGCCATGGTTGCTCATTCCATCTGTTTCCAGACGCTAGAGTGCCCAGTACCGCTCGAAGATGCACCCTAGATTTGGGGTCGCTCTATAGTTTGCAGATACGCCCTAGTCGCAATCCCGACTCCTTACCGCGATCGTTTGATGTGGAAGAAATGCGAAAAGACTTAGAACTGTTTCAAGACCTCAACCAAATTTTGATGAGCCTGACTCAACTTCAAGATATGGTCAATGACACTTGTATGGTCGTTGGCAGTGAAGCGTATACGGCTGCATTAACTGTCTACGACTACGCCAAGAAAAGTGGTGTGAATGCGAACGGAATGGAGCCGATCGTTGCTGAAATGCGAGAACATTTTCGTCGATCGCGCAAACCGAAGCCTTCCCAAGAAAAGAGCACAGTCAACTAAGCGCCACGATCGGTCTCGTTGTCATTGAAGGAGCATCATTGCGATGCTCCTTTTCTATGAAAAGCCCCTCTGATACCAAATTGATCTTTAATTGCTACAGATCTTGGAAGCCCCCTAAATCCCCCACGAGTGACGGACTTCAAGCCAAAGAAGGATTAGGTTCTCAAAGTCCCCCAGAATGGGGGATTTAGGGGGCGAAGGATCTGTAGCATTCACAAATTGACTTGGTATGATTCATCTTGAAACAGCAACGACCGAGGAAGAAAGCACAATCATTTCCTCTCGAAGCAGTAAAAATTGAGGCAGGGGGCACGATCGATTCCTCCCGAAGCGGCAAGAATTGAGGAAGAAAGCACGATCAATTTTGCTCAAAGCACGATCGTTGCCGATCAAAGCAGCAAAAATTGAGGAAGAAAGCACGATCGCTGCCTGTCGAAGCGCGATTGTTTCTGACGATCGCACCATCAATTGCATTCTTTCGTCCGGTAGTTCCCTAAGCTAATTCTGCACTTTCGCCATCATCACAGGCTTACCTTCATGTTTCTGTGGTGCAGTCGCATCCTCGATCGTCACCGCCACAGTAGAAACTAAATTGGCAGACCGAAAGACTGTTGGAACCGCGATCGACTGAGACATCTTGCCCTCAGCATCAACCGTAAACACATCCGTGAGAATTGCACTCTTAGAATCCGTCGTCACCGGAGCATCCTGCTTCACCACCGTCCACAAGGCATAAACCTGCCCCGGTGGTAGCGGCGGCAAATTCCGCACCGTCAGCACCGCTTCTAGACGATTGGGATCGATCGCAACCGTTGCAGAAGCCGCGTTTCCCGCTTTTGTGGCTTGCAGCGAGTAAACCAGCGTTGCCAATCGCTCAGTTTCGGTCTGCGATGTTTGTAGGGCTTGCCGCAATTGATAGTTATTGATACCCAATGCCACAATCAGAACCGCTGCCGCAACATTCAGCACTTGACTCCACCGCCGCGATCGACGAACGGGTCTACTCGCTGCTTCTGGAGCCGCTAAAGGTCGCTCCTGAGCCGCTAAGATAGCTGAACGAAGATGCGTCGGGGGATTGACTTCAGGAGAACCAGAAGACAGTTCTAGTGCTTTCTGCATCCAATCGACTTCTTCAGCGATCGCAGGGTGATCAATCAAAAGCTGCTCGAATTCCGCCGCCTCATCGGAGTCGAGATCGCCCAAGACATACCCTGCAATCAATAGTTGTAAGTGTTCTGAAGCCATCGACCAACTCATAAATGGGATTATCCAAGGTAATCGGTAAGGGTTTGACGCAGCTTGAGGAGACCCCGCCGGGTTTTTGTTTTCACAGTGCCAAGCGGCAGGCTTAATCGTGCGGCAATTTCTGACTGACTAAGACCATCGTAATAAGCAAGACGTAAAATCTGCCGATCGCTTTCTGGAAGTTGGGCAAGAGCAGCCCGCACCTCCTGAGATTGTTCCGTTTGAAACACCTGCTCCAATGGAGATTCAGAAGCCATTTCGGTGCTGCTAGAGCGAAACCGATCGAGAAAAGAACGAGAGGTGCTGCGCGATCGCACCCGATCAATCGAGCGCGATCGCGTTAAAACTGCCAGAAACGTTCTGAGAGAACCTCGACGCGGATCGTAAGTCGTAGATTTCGCGAGATTGAGAAAAATATCTTGAGTTAAATCTTCAGCTTCCTGTGGATTGCCCAACGCTTTAATAGCTAAACCGTAGACCAACGCAGCGTGACGATCGTAAAGAGTACCGAGTGCTTCTTTCTGCCCTGCTCGTAATGCTTGATATAGCTCTGCATCTGTCTGACTCGGAGGAGATTTTTCTGCGTCGTCAAACTGCTCAGACATCATGCTAATCAGGCTCAAGAAGCGCATTCGTTTTCCAACCTCTACTTTGACACCAATCCCTAGCAAAAGCGTTTACCGGACAAAAAAGTTATCGAATCTCAATTACTCGACAGAAGACCTTCTGGCGTTGCTGAGCGTAAAGATGAACCGCCTTCATCCCTTCTCCCCTACCGTGTACACACAAGTTGATTGATCTGTTACCGCAGAAATCTTCTGCCCCCTAAATCCCCCATGAATGGGGGACTTCGAGCCAAAACTCCGAGTTCAAAGTCCCCCAGAATGGGGGATTTAGGGGGCGAAGGATCTGTAGCATTCACGAATTGACTTGGTATCAAATCGTAGAAACGCTGCGAGTGCGTGGCGTTTCTACTCCACAGGCTGATCAGTGCGGACTAACCAATGACTAATCAATTTAGTACGGCTTGAAGATGCCGCGTAGTTCGCCACCGCGATTTTGCTTTGTGTGAATGTCCACGTACATTTTGCCATTCGCCAAAGCCTGTAGCTGTTCAGGAGTCAGCGTGTATTCCCCCATAAGCCGACCTTGCAAGCCACTTTCGCTGGGACTAACTTGGAGTGCATATTGGAACGGGCCATTCGCATTCGGTTCGCCCCGGTGAATATGCACACCCGACGTGATGTTGGGGTTAGGCGGATTGAGCGGATCGGTTGCATAATCACGAAGCGGACTCGATAGATTGCTAAAGTCACCCCGGACAATTAGGCGATCGCCCACAAGCACTGCGCCTGCCGCACCAAAAGCACTGCTAGATGAAGCCATCGGCATCACCTCATCTTTCGTTAGGACTGCAACGTAGCGGGTTAGGGGGCTGCTTTCCATCATGCCCTGAGCAATCAAAGCGCTCTCGGCTTGGTGTAATGCTTCTGATGCAACTTCAAAACTCTGCGCGGTCGTGAATACAGCAGTCTCTTGACTCTGAACGGGTTGGGAAAAGATCGAAATACTGACTGCAATCACACAGGCGATCGTACTGAAAAAAAGAGAACGAAGAAGTTGTTTGGGCTTGTTCATAGTTGTGTTGCTCTAAGGCGAGGTCAAAAATCACTCATCCGACTCCTGCGTAATACCAAATTGATCTTTAATCGATACAGATCTTGAAAGCCCCCTAAATCCCCCACAAGTGGGGGACTTCAAGAAGGATTGGATTTTCAAAGTTCCCCAGGATGGGGGATTTAGGGGGCGAAGGATTTGTAGCATTAACAAATTAATTTGGTATGAAGCACAGCAGATCGAGGAGAGTTTCCAAGAGTACGAATGGGTTTCGCATTTGGATTCCAAATCGGACAAATTTTTTCGATCGCCACAAGATCGCGTGCCCAACCAGTAGAGGTGTTGGGCTGAAAGCCGTGGAAAACAAGGATCGGCAAAATCAGGATCAATCCGCGCTCTTTGCAGCAGCCATTTCGCTAAAGTTCGATCGACAAACGCCAGCAGCCAGCTTAGACAGCTAGTTCTGCACCGCTTCTAGGAAAGTTAGTAATGTTTCTCGAATCGGCAGCAAGTTCTTATAAAGCTGCATCTCTGGTGAAAGCTGCTGCACGATCGACCTCAACCCGATCGCCGAATCACGCTGCTCTTTCAAAATAGTGAGTGGATAACGGTAAGTCCGAATTGTGAACAATATCCACTGTGATTGTTCTAATCGCCGCAATGTTTGACGCTCGACTCGAATCCAAAGATTGCTTGGTGATAGTTCTACAACAGGTGCAATATTGGAATGACTTTGATGACCTAGATACAACTCTGGAGTCTCAACAATGCTCCAATTCACTCGGAACACTGGACAATCGACCTTTAATCGATCGAACAATCGATCCACCGGATTCCCCAATTGCTCTGGATAGTTCGGTACAGGATGATGAATCCGCATCATTGGTTTTCCAAGCTTCTCTAACAATCTCCACCGCAACGGAAAACACAACGATGCTGCGGCAAGACTGTAACCTCGATCTCTGGGCTGCATCAAGCACAAATCCTCCTGAACTAATCGCCCTGCAAGATCTAAAGGTTGACTAAAATCAGCAATGTTCCAGGTTTGATTGGTTGCTTTAACCGTGATTGTTTCTGAAGCGCGATCGTACTGTTCTGGAAAGTAGCGTAATAGATGATCAATCAATAGCTCCAAAACTTCCTGCTGCGCCAACTGTGTTCCTGGCAAACTTGCAAACACTTCTGTATAGTTCGTTTCTAACAGTTCTGTCTTACGCTGCAAGTAAGGCAAAAATTGATCATCAATCTCGATCCAATCTTCTACCTTAAGCGGCTGCAATCCTAGACTTAATGTTCGATCGCTCCCTGTAAATGGTAGATAGATGCGCTGATTGCTCATAAAACTCAAAAACAACGATCGACTACAATTTAGAATATCCCCGTTGTCGAGCCACTGCTAGGACTTCGTATTCCTTATGTACTAATTGCATTCGGGCGACCAAAGGGAAGACGAGGAGCATACAGACAGTGGGAAGAGGAAGATATTCCAGTACAAGTTGTATTTGATATTCTTTCACCCGGCAATACAGGTGAGGAGATGTCGAGCAAGTTTGAGTTTTATCAAACCTACGGAGTCGAAGAATATTATCTCTATAATCCCGATCGTAACGACTTAACAGGCTGGATTCGTCGAGGCTCGGCTCTCAGCAAAATTCAACAAATCAATGGCTGGATTAGTCCACGCTTAGGCATTCGGTTTGAATTGACATTTCAAGATTTTGTGATTTATCGACCGGACGGCGATCGCTTTCTCAGCCCAGTTGAACTCAAACGGCTTGCAGATCAAGAACGCCAACGTGCCGAGCGACTGGCAGAATATCTGCGATCGCTGGGAATCGATCCCGATCAAATTCCCGACTGAGGCTTGCCGATGCCCCTCACCCCGTACAATGAGGATTCAGCAATCTTCCTCAGCGTTAACTCCTATGTCTGGTGACTACCTAGAGCGGATTCTCAATGCCCGTGTGTACGATGTGGCTCAGGAAACCCCCCTCGAATTTGCGCCCAACCTCTCGGCTCGACTCAATAACCGAGTGCTACTCAAACGCGAGGATATGCAATCGGTTTTCTCGTTCAAATTGCGCGGCGCTTACAACAAAATGGCGCAGCTACCCCCTGACATTCTCGCTCAAGGGGTGATTGCGGCTTCGGCTGGAAATCATGCTCAAGGAGTCGCCCTTGGTGCAAAGCGATTGGGAACCACCGCGATGATTGTCATGCCTGTGACAACCCCGCAAGTCAAAATCGATGCAGTTCGATCGCGGGGTGGCGAAGTTGTGCTACACGGTGACACCTACGATGATGCTTATGCTCATGCCCGCCAGCTAGAAGCAGAAAAGGGATTAACGTTTGTCCATCCGTTTGATGATCCAGACGTAATCGCGGGACAAGGCACGATCGGTATGGAAATTCTACGGCAATATCAGCAACCGATTCATGCTGTATTTGTCGCGATCGGCGGTGGCGGTTTGATCTCCGGCGTAGCAGCGTACATCAAACGACTCCGCCCTCAGACGAAAATTATCGGAGTTGAGCCAGTCGATGCCGATGCGATGACACGATCGCTCAAAGCCGGATATCGGATCAAATTACCGAATGTCGGTCTGTTTGCCGATGGTGTTGCTGTGCGAGAAGTCGGAGTCGAAACGTTTCGATTGTGCCAGCAGTATGTAGACGAAATGATTTTGGTCGATACCGATGACACCTGTGCGGCGATTAAAGATGTGTTTGAAGACACGCGATCGATCCTTGAACCTGCGGGAGCTTTGTCAGTTGCAGCGATCAAAGCCTACGTCGAACGCGAGCAAATCACCGATCAAACGCTGATCGGGATTGCCTGCGGTGCGAACATGAACTTCGATCGCCTCAGATTCGTAGCAGAACGCGCAGAACTCGGAGAACGCCGAGAAGCGATCTTTGCGGTCACGATTCCCGAAGAGCGCGGCAGTTTACGCAAGTTCTGCGATCTACTCGGACGACGAAACATTACCGAATTCAACTACCGCATCGCTGATGAGAACATCGCTCATATCTTTGTAGGAATGCAAGTCTCTGGTCGATCGGATGCCGCACAAATGGTTTCAACCTTTGAAGCCAACGGATTTAAGACGATCGATCTCACCG
Organism: Leptolyngbya sp. AS-A5; assembly: GCF_039962495.1. Lineage (NCBI taxonomy): Bacteria > Bacillati > Cyanobacteriota > Cyanophyceae > Leptolyngbyales > Leptolyngbyaceae > Leptolyngbya > Leptolyngbya sp. AS-A5. Next base: position 6,398 of record NZ_JAMPLL010000060.1, read on the forward strand.
ATGACGAATTTGCCAAATTACATCTGCGGCACATGGTCGGCGGACGATCGCCCTTAGCTGAACACGAAGTCCTTTATCGATTTGAGTTTCCCGAACGTCCCGGAGCGCTGATCAAGTTTCTCACCTCAATGCGCCCTGATTGGAACATCAGCCTATTCCACTATCGCAATCACGGAGCCGATTACGGGCGCATTGTGTTAGGCGTGCAAGTTCCGCCCGATGAAATGACCGATTGGCAGGCGTTTCTTGACTCGATCAGCTACCGCTACTGGGACGAAAACCAAAATCCCGCCTACAAACTCTTTTTGGCATAACCGCTCTCCCCTACAATTCAGAATGGTGAAATTGTTTAGCTTGGAGAACCGCTGTGGATTTATCTCGCATTCCCGCCCAACCGAAACCGGGCTTGATCAACGTCCTGATCGAAATCCCCGCAGGCAGTAAGAACAAATACGAATTCGACAAAGACCTCAACGCCTTCGCTCTCGATCGCGTCCTCTATGCCTCAGTGATGTACCCGTTCGATTACGGCTTCGTGCCCAACACGCTCGCCGACGATGGCGATCCGCTCGATGGCATGGTCATCATGGATCAGCCCACCTTCCCCGGCTGTGTGATCGCAGCCCGCCCGATTGGAATGCTCGAAATGATCGACGGCGGCGATCGTGATGAAAAAATCCTCTGCGTTCCCGACAAAGATCCCCGCTATACGAATATCAAATCGCTCAAAGACCTTCCCCAGCACCGTTTAGACGAAGTGGCAGAATTCTTTAGAACGTACAAAAATCTAGAGAAGAAAGTGACAGAGATCCTGGGCTGGCAAGACGTAGATAAAGTGCTGCCCCTCGTTGAGCAGTGCATCAAAGCCGCAAACTAAACTCTATCGCATCGATCGACTGTAGAGGCTGAGGAAAATTCCTGAGCCTTTTTTTGCATCCGCACTTATAATCCATCTCAGTCTGCTATCCCTAAGAATCGAATGGGTAGCCTAAACACAGGGCACCTCTCCCACCGTTTCTCGGAACGGCATCACACTAAATCCTGCTTGTAAGCAATACCAAGCTGAAGCCTTCTTCATCTGGATTTCTTTGACAAGCACTTGAAGCAACTTTGAATTCAGCGATGACCCAGTCTTCTGATTTTCACATCCATTTTTGGGGCGTTCGAGGCAGCATTGCTGTACCGGGCAACGAAACCGTGCGCTATGGTGGCAATACCTCTTGCGTCGAGATGCGCCTGGGCGGAAAACGCCTCGTTTTTGATGGCGGAACTGGGCTGCGCGTTCTTGGAAAATCAATGATGCAGCAATTGCCAGTGGAAGCGCACCTCTTCTTCTCGCACTCCCACTGGGATCACATTCAGGGCTTTCCATTCTTCATTCCAGCCTTTATTCCCGGCAACTGTTTTCACATCTATGGCGCGGTCGCTCCCAACGGTGCAACGATGCAGCAACGCCTCAGCGACCAGATGCACCATCCCAATTTTCCAGTACCGATGCAGGTGATGAAGTCGGATCTAAAATTTACGGATGTCACGGTGGGAGATGTGATCGAACTCGATGATATTCAGATTGAAACCGGTCGTTTGAATCATCCCAATACTGCGATCGGCTACCGCGTTACTTTTCAAGGTAAAACAGTCGTCTATGCAACGGATACTGAGCATTACCCCGATCGCATCGATCCCGATCTAGTGCATCTTGCCCGGAATGCCGACGTTTTAATCTACGATGCCTGCTACACCGACGAAGAATACTACGACGAAAAATCGCCCAAAATTGGCTGGGGGCACTCTACTTGGCAAGAAGCCCTGAAAGTTGTAAAAGCAGCAGGCGTGAAACAAGCGGTGATGTTCCACCACGACCCCAATCATGATGATGATTTTCTCGACTCGGTAGAAGCTCAGGTGCGATCGGTGTTTCCAAACAGTCTGCTAGCACGCGAGGGCATGATTCTACCTGTGGATTAGATTGAGTCAAAAATCAGTAGCCTCGTAAAGAGACGATATATCGCCTCTTTACCAAGGTCTGTAGCGAGTTATTTAGAAATTTGCTATCAGGCAGAGGTCGCAGGAGTTTCAGACTGCGCCTGTGGATTCAGCGAGAACATTACCCGCGAAAAACCACTTGCAAAAATGCTGGCACCCACCAACGTTCCAAGCAACCAAGGCGCGTTAGACGGATACTGAGACCAAATCAATGCGCCCAATCCAGCAGTGATAATTGCATTGCCCAACAGCCAGAACCAATTTTTCTGCTCGCGCATGCGGAACGCCAAAATCAGCTCAAATGCACCTTCTGTTAACAAGAAGCTACCGAGGAGCAAGGTCAGCGTTAATACTCCGGTTAGAGGAGACGCAAACAGCATAATTCCAGTTGCAATATACAGCGAACTTAAAAGGATTTTCCAGAGAAAGCCGCCTTGATTGCGAGTTTGCACTGCATAGACGAGCTTGGTGAACCCTGCTGACAGAATAATTAACGCAATCCAGGTTTCGCTCACGAGCGTCGAGAACACAGGCGCAACAACAGCACCAAGTCCTAATGCAATCAATAAAATACCCGACCAAAGTGCACCATTTCTGCTCTTGGGCTGTTCGATACTTGCTGTCATAAAACTTCTCCTACAGTATTTAGAACCATCACTACACTAGAAAATGCTCGAACGATCGATAAGTCTCTGAAGAGATAGACCACAATCCAGACGAAAGATTGAGCGAAGATCATTCCCCGGTATGACTGTATTTGAGAAAAGAAAAGCAATCATCAGAGTATCTAAGCTTGTCTTGGAGCAATTATTAATTTAAAGAAGTACAGGGATAAAGCAGTGTTAGAGCGAAAGGGGCGACGAATCTTAGCAGTGGATGATACCGCAGATAATTTGCTATTGCTACAAGTGTTTTTGGAAGCAGAAGGGTTTGAAGTTGAAGTTGCAACCTGTGGTAGTGCTGCATTGAATCGATTTCAGCTTTGTAACCCGGATCTGGTCTTGCTTGATGTCATGATGCCCGGAATGAATGGGTTAGAAGTGACGCAAGAGATTCGATCGAACGATCGCACAACTCCAATTTTGCTGATCTCGGCTCACGACAAGGTGCAGGTTCAACCTGGCTTAGATGCGGGCGCAAATGGATATATTCAAAAGCCGATCGATTTATCGCAATTGTTATCCAGCATTGAAGCCCTGACTGCTTGATTATCCCAGCGCGACAGACGCTTTAAACGATTAAACGAATATAAGAGTGCATCCTAAATGAACTCAAGTTACGAATTCATTCAGGATACACCCTTTAAGAATATTAAGCTAAACTATTGAACCAAGCCAGTTCTCAAAGCGCGGACTGCGACTTGTGTACGATCGTCTGCACAGAGCTTATTTAGAATGTTGCGAACGTGAGTCTTTACTGTTCCAACAGTGATATATAGCTTTTCTGCGATTTGAGCATTGCTGCAACCATCTACAATTAGCTTTAACACTTCTAATTCGCGCTCAGTCAAAGGATAAGCAGGAATAAAGTCTTCATCCGACAGACGGTTGATTGAAATAGTAGGTGCTTCAGCAGACTGTTGCCCTGAACCGTATGATTTTTGTGTTTGGGAAAGAACAACACGAGCGATCGCCGGATCAATCCAAGCATTACCGCTAGCAGTTGTTTGGATTGCCTGAGCAAGCTTATCAATGCTGGCATCTTTCATGCAGTAAGAATCAGCTCCAGCCGCAAATGCAGCTAGTACCGTATCCTCGCTGTCCTGCATGGTCATAATCAGGATTTTCGTGTTGGGACATTCACCCTGAGCTTGCGCCTGCTTAAATTGCTGCGTGAGATCAATTCCAGTCGAGTCCGGTAGACCGATATCAACGATCGCCACATCAGGATGAGAGCTTCTGAGTAGTCTTAATCCCGACTTAGCATCACGCGCATCTCCAATTACTTCGAAGCCCTCACGCTGCTGTAGAGCGGCTCGAATGCCAACGCGGGTTAGGTCGTGGTCTTCAATCAATATGACTCGAATCATGCCTATTGCCAAGCCTCAATTATTATCAATAAACTATCAGTCACCATCGAGTGTGATGTCGCCGCAAGTTCTTAATTGGTAAAGCAATTTTAAGGTAGAACTTGAAGTAGAGGGATCTATCCTAAGTTCCCTCTATTTAGGTAGAGTATCCCCCTGAGGAGAGAGACCTTTAAGAAGTTTCAGTAAACATAGATTGAGAAATTAGCCAAAGTAGAACATTGTTTGTTTACTTGGATGTACTGATACATTGATGCGCTTGGAGGCAAGAATCGTGGAAAAAACTGTCATTTCAGCCATGCTTGATCCAAAAACGCCACCAGATGTGGTGATTCGAGCTGAGCCGCGTCAGCCAGAGTCTGATCCAACTTTGGGAATTCCAGTTCAAGTCGATCGACAAAGTACACCAAAGCATCGATTAGTGACGATCGGCGATTCGCTAACTCATGGCTTTCAAAGCGGAGCAATCTTTCAGACTCATCTTTCCTATGCCGCGATGATTGCTCATGAACTGGGCTGGAAAGACTTCCGATATCCGACTTACGATAGTCCAGGTTATGGGCTGCCGCTTAACCTGGAATCGATCGCTCGTAGTTTAGAGATGAAGTATGGTGGACACCTGAAATGGTGGGAAGTTCCATTTGGGCTGTTGAATGTGCGGAGTTTTCTCGATCGTACTGAAGACTTTTGGGAGCAGGGTGCAGGATCTCAGTTCTCAGCCCAAGGTGAAATTAACCACAATTTAGCGGTGTACGGTTGGGATTTACGGAATACGATGTCTCGCAATGCAGATATCTGTCTTGAAGTTTTACGCGATAACCCGCCTAAAGATAACTTCATTAAACAGACGGTTGATCATCACAATGAGCGGGCTGCAATTCGCGTTCTCAATACTGCACGAAACCAGGAAGGACAAGCATTATCGCCGCTTCAAGCTGCACAAGCGTTATCAAATGAAGAAATTGAAACGCTGATTATTTTTATTGGCTCAAACAATGCGTTAGGAAGCATTCTAACATTCAAGGTGGAATGGTCAGATGTTGGCTACGATGATATGAATGCCAACGATCGTTACACAGTTTGGCGACCGATTCACTTTCAAGCCGAGCTTGATCTGATGGTGGAGCAGGTGAAGCAGATTCGCGCTCGTCATGTGATTTGGTGTACCGTTCCGCATGTAACGATCGCGCCGTTTGCGCGGGGTGTGGGCGAAAAAGTGGTATCCGAATCAAGATACTTTCCTTACTACACACAGTTCTGGATCAAAGATAAGTCGTTTAATCCAGCAAAACATCCTCACTTAACTGCGAATGAAGCCAGATCAATCGATAGTGCAATTGATCAATACAATGATGCGATCGTGAATGTGGTGCGAGAAGGTCGCAAGCAGGGCAGAGATTGGTATCTGTTTGAAATGGTGGAATTGCTCGATCGTTTAGCGGCACGTCGCTTTTTTGACCAACCACGAGTGCAGCCGGAGTGGTGGGTGCCCTATGAATTGCCGCCTGCATTGCAAGCGTTGAACCCTGTACCGAATTCGCGATTTTTCCGCTCGAATGCACAGGGACGATTGCAGGGGGGATTGTTCTCGCTCGATGGAATTCATGCAACGACGATCGGATATGGCATCATCGCACAAGAATTAATCAAAATCATGCAGCTTGCGGGTGTTGAGTTCTATGACGCTCAGGGACAAAAGCGATCGAGTGATGTTCAGATTGATTTCGATCGGCTGATTGCGCTCGATACCCTAATTTCCCAACCGCCCCAATTGGTTGAAGATATTATCAACACGATTGGCTGGTTTGATAGTGTGTTCAGCTTCATGAATAGAGTGCTGAGAGCAAACTATTAAGCTGCATCAATCATCGATCGCTTCTCCACCCACCACGACATCACGGATTCTTAAACTGGGGCCTCCGCATCCCACAGCTAATCCGCTCTGTCCGCCTTTGCCACACCCCCCCGACTCATCCCAGAAAAAGTCATCGCCGATCGCTTCAATGTCTGCCAATGTCTTAAACGCATTTCCGGAGAGCGTCACATCCCGCACAGGTTCCGCAATCTCACCCTGACGAATCATCCAGGCTTCACCCGCTGTAAAGGTGAACATTTCTCCGTTCGTCATACCACCAATCCAATTGCGGGCATAAACTCCTTCTTTGATATCCTGAAACAAATCCTTCACAGGGGTTTTGCCGCGCTCGATCCAAGTATTCGTCATTCGTACGATCGGTGGATAGTGATAGTTCAAGCAGCGAGCATTTCCGGTGGGTGCTTCCTCTAACTTGCCTGCGGTTTCGCGGGAATGCAAGCGCCCCACCAGAATCCCATCTTTGATCAGTTGGGTTGTCGTTGCTGGAACGCCCTCATCGTCGTAAAAATAGCTGCCTCGGTGCCCTTCGATCGCGGCTCCATCATAAATCTGCAACTCAGGCGATCCAAATCGTCGCCCAATACTCATCACTTCTAAAATATCAGGGTTCTCATACGCCATGTCTGCTTCAGACAAATGCCCAAACGCTTCATGCACAAACAATCCCGACAAAATCGGATCAATCACAACTGTATAAGCGTTACCCTTGACAGGCGGAAGCGCAAGAGAGTTCACTGCCCGTTGTGCTGCCTCTTGTACCTGGGGATCGAGGTTTAATAAATCTTCGTAGGCTTTGCGCGACCCGACCGTTTCCCGCCCAGTTTGAACCGTTTCACCATTACGTGCCGTTGCCGCAAATCGCATCTCCAGATCGACCCAAGACTGCTCAATCAAACTACCCTCTGAAGTTGCCAAAATCATGCGCTGAGCGCTGTCCCCATACCGGACGGAAATCGTGGCAACGCGGGGATCAACGCTGCAAAGAATTTCTCCGTAATGTTGACAAAGCGCCTTCTTCTCGGAGAGCGGAATCTGGCGCGGATTAGTTCCCGTGAGCAATAGCGATCGCTCGTCTTGAATCGGCGCAACCGGGGCTAAAAGCGTTTCATCGGTTCCGACCAATCGTGCGGCTGCGATCGCATCTTCGACTCGCTCTTTCAAGCTTGATAACTGATTGAAACTCGAAAATCCCCAGCCGCCCTTATAGCAAGCCCGAACTTGCCCGCCGATCGAAATGCCCTCGCTCAGCGTTTCGATTTTGTGACCCCGCAGCAGGATATCTGTTCCTTCTGCCGCTTCGAGCCGAATCGCTAAGTAATCGACTCGGTGCCGATACCGACTGATCAAATCAGAAATTAAGTTTTTAGCGTCGGATAATTCGGATAATGCTGAGTTCATGGGCACTCCTAAGGATCACTCCTTACTATTGTGCGATCAATCGATCCCTCATGCCAAAATCGGCATTGCATAATAGAAGAATGATGCAATGTTCACACTGTCAATCCAACGACACCGTTAAAAACGGACGACGTAACGGCATACAAAGCTATCTTTGTCGCAGTTGTGGTCGCC
>NZ_JAMPLL010000061.1:0-13292 GCF_039962495.1 Leptolyngbya sp. AS-A5
AAGATTGGCGAGAAATTGCTTGCTTGAAAGTTGCTGCGTAATATTGAGCAACGCCGAATGTTCAGGCATTATTGTACTTAATTTTGAACATAAGCGGTTAAGTTGATGATACCCTGCTAGCGAACAGTTTTCATTGACTGCATCCGTAAATGAATCTGTTGCTAACCCTCTTTACAGATTTCTGCACGATCGCGTGCAACAAGCCGCTTATTCTCTGATTCCTGAATCGCAAAAGCAACAGACTCATTTGAAGGTTGGGCAATTGTTGCTAAATTCGCTCGATGCAGCAGGAGTGGAAGAAAAGATTTTTGATATTGTGAATCACTTCAACCTTGCCGTTGATCTGATTGACGATCGAGCCGAACAAGAGCAGCTTGCTCAGTTAAATTTGACAGCCGGACGCAAGGCAAAGGCATCGACTGCCTATGAACCTGCACTCAAATATTTGCGCCAGGGCATCAAGCTACTCGCTCAGGATAGTTGGGCTGTACAGTATCCACTAACGCTGGATTTGTATGTGCAGACGGTTGAATTAGAGTATCTCAATACTAACTTTCCAGAAGCACAAGCACTGTCTGACGTTGTTTTAGAACATGCTCAAACGCTACTTGATAAGACACGAGTGTATGAGCTGAAAGTGCAATTTTACAACGCCCAAAACCAGATGGTGAAGGGAGTTGAACTGGGTTTGGATGTGGTTAAACAGTTGGGCGTTTCTCTCTACCAACTGCCTGAAAGCCCAGACGGATGGACGAAGTTGCCGAGCCTAGCAGATTTGGATCAGATGCCGACGATGAGCGATCCTCACAAATTGGCAGCCTTGCGGTTGTTGATGGTGATCAATCCTGCGGCATTTGTCACCTCGTTTACGACCTATGCTCAGGTGATTCTGACGATGGTCAATCTATGCCTTGAGCATGGCAACTCTGGGGTGGCGGCGATCGCCTATGGTCACTATGGCTTAATTCTCTGCGGCATGGGCGATATTGATGCAGGCTATCACTCTGGACAACTTGCCTTAAAACTCTTGGAAAAATTCAGAGCGAATGAATTTAAGAGCAACGTTTACTGCCTGTTCAATGGCTTTACTCGACATTGGAAAGAACATGCCAAACACTGCTTGCTTCCCTTGCTAGAAGGAATCCAGAGCGGGCTAGAAACAGGTGATATTGAATTCGCAGGCTACAACACATTTTTATATTGCGACAAAGCGTTTAGCATTGGTCAACACCTGGAAACGGTTGAACAAAAGCAGCGATTACACATTGATCTAATGGTGAAATTCAAACAGGAATTTACCATTTATCACGATAAGGTTTGGCATCAGTTAATTTCGAATTTTCAGGGATTGTCTCCAGATCCAATGCGGTTAATTGGCGAGAGCTTTGATGAAACCGAAATGCTGGCGCATCTCAAGGCAACAAACAACGGTATGTCCCTGTTTACCGCTTATGTTGCCAAAACAATGCTGGCTTACCATTTCGGAGACTATCCTCAGTCCTTACAGCACGCAATCACTGCAATAGACTACGCGGGCGGTGGCACAGGAACCCTGGCTTCGGCAACTCACAACCTGTATCACTCCCTTGCGCTCCTGGCGTTGTATCCTGATGCTCAATTAGCGGAGCAGGAACAATATTTAGAGAAGGTCGCAGCCCATCAACAGGTGATGCAGAAATGGGCACAATATGCGCCGATGAATCACCTGCACAAATACCATCTGGTTGAAGCCGAGCGTCATCGGGTGTTAGGCAACCACGCAGAAGCGATCGCCCACTACGATCGAGCTATCAGCCTTGCGAATGAAAACGAATACGTGAACGAAGAAGCATTGGCAAACGAACTTGCCGCGAAGTTCTATTTGGCATGGGGTAAGGAAAAAGTTGCCCAATCCTACATGATCGATGCTTACTATGCCTATAGCCGCTGGGGTGCTAAAGCAAAAGTTGATGATTTAGAACAGCAATACCCCAAATTACTAACCCTGATTCTGCAACAACGGCAGCAAAGCTTGACTTCGACTGAAACGATTGTATTACACAGCGTTAGCACCTCTACCTCTGACAGCACCAGTCTCTCAGCAGCACTTGACTTGGGCAGTATCCTCAAAGCCTCTCAAGCTCTCTCTAGTGAAATTGAGTTAGAAAAGCTTCTTTCTGCCCTACTCCAGGTTGTGATGGAAAATGCCGGAGCTGACAGAAGTGTATTACTACTACCTAAAAACGATCAGTGGGTGATCGAGGCGATCGCTCAAATCGGGCAGCCTCCCATCATCCTACAATCTCTTCCCCTTGTCACCAGTCAGGCAATTCCAACTTCTGTCATCAATCGGGTTAAGCACACCTTGCAATCCCTGGTCATCGATCGGGCTGTTACCCATCCCACCTTTGCGGGAGACCCTTATTTTCTGGAACAGTTTCCCCAGAGCGTCTTGTGTACTCCGATTCTCAACCAAAGCAGATTAATCGGGATTTTATACCTGGAAAACCACCTAACGGTTGGGGTGTTCACGGGCGATCGCGTTGAACTGCTCAATCTCCTTTGTGCCCAAGCCGCTATCTCCTTGGAAAACGCTCGGCTTTACCAGCAAGCCCAAAGGGCACTGACCGACCTGCAACAAGCCCAACTGCAAATCGTGCAAAGTGAAAAGATGTCTGCTTTAGGGAATCTCGTGGCAGGGGTGGCTCACGAAATCAATAACCCCGTCGGCTTCCTAAATGGCAATATTAAACCTGCTTTAGCCTATATTCAGGATCTTTTTGGACTGATCGATCTCTATCAACAAAAGTATCCTAATCCAGATGGAGACATTCAGAATAAGATTGAAGCGATCAACCTGGACTACATCCGTAAAGACTTACCCGCAACCATTAGTTCTATGCAGGAGGGCGTGAAGCGGGTTCGAGATATCAGTACCAGCCTCAGAACCTTCTCTCGTGCTGACAGCGATCGCCCCATTGCCTTTAACATTCACGATGGTTTAGACAGCACCATTCTGATTCTTAAACATCGCCTTAAAGCCAACGAAACTCGCCCTGAAATTGAAGTATTCAAAGAATATGGTCAGTTGCCTCTGGTTCAGTGCTTTGCTGGACAACTGAATCAGGTGTTTATGAATCTGCTGAGTAATGCGATCGATGCGATCGAAGACTCCAATCAAGGACGTAACTTTGCAGACATCAAAGCCAATCCCAATCAGATTACAATTCATACAGCGTTGACTGAAGATGGTCAGCAGGTTGTGATTCGGATTCAGGACAATGGTGTAGGGATGTCTAATGAAGTCAAACAGAAGATGTTTGACCACTTGTTCACCACGAAGGCAGTCGGGAAAGGAACCGGGTTAGGAATGGCGATCGCTTGGTCGATCGTGGTTGACAAGCACGCGGGAACCTTGGAAGCTAACTCAACACTTGGTCAGGGGACAGAAGTAGTCATGACACTTCCAGTGCAAGTAACCGTTCCAGCATCTTCTACATAAGATGTTGAATTGCACGCTCTTTTAGATTTTCCCGGTAATCTCGGGAGGCTAAAGAAAATCGGCATTGCTGAATGAGAAGATGAATCATCTTGGAACAGGAACATCCCAAAATTTGAGATAGTGAATCAGCAATCGAACTGAATGCTTCAGCATTTGGCGTTGCATAATGGAGAGATGAATTGAGGGAATTCTCGATGCAGTGCCCAGAATGCCAGTCTACTCATATTTGTAAGAACGAAAAACGCAAAGGCAAGCAAAATCACATTTGCGTGAACTGTGGACGACAGTTCATTGACTGCTACGAACCGCCCCAAGGATACAGTGATGAAGTCAAACGCGAATGTTTGCGGATGTACACCAATGGCATGGGATTTCGAGCAATTAAACGATTAGAAAGCGCCGCTCAAGTCTGGAACCAGCATCCGACACCGTTTGAGGGGGGTGGCAAGCGAGCAGCACGAAGACAACGGGCAAGATTAAGACGACAGCAGCATTGCTTAGGTGGGTCAGGAGCTTGTATGCAGATCATCAACGATTTGCCGGCTGCTGTAAATGGCGATATTCATGCCAAATGACCCACTAGAGGAAATTGAGCTTCCACACCCTACCATTTTTGCGACACAACCTGCGAGACCGTAACCTGAAATACAAGGTAGGAGTTCGATCTAAGGGTTAATGGAGAAGACTTGATGGGTTCTAAAAATCTGTGATTAATTCGATCGCCGAGCAGTTTAATGCCCCACGACTTCTGTTTGATTTACAACGAGGCAACGAGATCGCCCAAACGATCGCGGGTTGTCTTGATCCAGAAGTCATTGCCAGTCGGGTGACGGACGGGTTAGTCGAAAAATTTGACTGCGCTTTCGCGCGGATTTGGCTTCTAGAGCCGGATCAAGCTGTGTTGAGACTGGTTGCATCGTCAGGAATGTATCGCCACATCAGCGGCTCTTTTGCCAAGGTTCCAGTGGGCACATATAAGGTCGGTAAAATCGCTCAAAATGGCGTTGCCTTCTTGAGCAACAATTTAGCTGATGAGGCTTGGGTTGGCAATCGAGACTGGGCGATCGCAAATCATATTCATGGGTTTGCAGGGTATCCATTAGCAATTCAGGGCAAAGTCCTTGGCGTTTTGGCGACCTTCAGCCATCGCCCTCTAGAACCGGAGTTTCTGGAGGTTTTGCAGACGCTCTGTACTGCTGTGTCGATCGCTCTAAAAACGACTTTACAGCATCAACAAGAAAAGCAAAGCTGGCAAGCTCTAACCCATCATCCCGTTCTCAGCCAGCTTTCGTTATCCGATCAAATCGCTAGTATTCTGCCGATGGCTCGATTAACGCTCGTGGGAACCGAGCAACCCCTAAGCCTCTCGCTGATCTATGTCTTGTTACGGGCTGCCGAAAGATTGAACCAAATCAAGTGTGCCTACTGTCGGCTCATCTACGAGGCAGAAGCCGTTACTTTAGAAACGATTCTTCCCGCTTCAGATCTGCCCACCCCGTATCCTATAAACCGGATTGAAACTTGTTTCAGTGACTTGATGTTCTCTATTTCTGCTCTGGGAGGAGTGCTGCAAACGCAACCGGATGTGAATCAACGATCGATCCAGGTTATGCTCAAACTTCCCCATTTACCGACATCGCCAGGGCAGCCTTTACACATTCGCTGTGAAGCGTCTGTCCTGCAAATGGCATTCACACATCTCGCTGTGCTTGCAGGACTCAGGCTGTCTGATGCCACAGATGAGCAGGCTCCGTTACTCACTGATGATGCAACGCAAGTGCAATCTGGGAGACGAGTATTGTGGATACAGCACGGCAGTCAGACTCTTCCCAAAGGAATCAAAGCGAGGATTACCCTCTCCACTCGTCCGGAGCAATTACGAGAGGCTGTTGCTGCCGTGATGCAGGGGCAGACCTGGGGCATGGGAGTAGAACCCGAAGGGCAGCCTTCCCTCTCAGAACGAGAGCTAGGGATTCTGCTGCTGCTGTCACAGGGATTGCGCGATCGAGAGATTGCCAGCCATTTGCTGATTAGTGAAAGCACCGTTAAATTTCACATCAACAGCAGCCTTGCAAAACTGAAGGCAAAAACTCGCTATCAAGCGTTGCATCAGGTGACGCGGAATGGCTGGCTTTGAAGCTTCTAAACTATCTAAATCGATAGTTAGGTGCTTTCTGCTTAATGCGATCGTAAGCTTGTAAGCCTTGCGGTTATCTATACCGTTAGATCGCAGCTTTTCGTATTGAGAAACACAAAAGATCAATTTCACCTGCGCTTACGCTGACAACAATTGAATCAAGTTGTTTATGGTAAAGCGCGAATGAAAAATCATTACTCGGTTGCGATCGTCGGTGGAGGGCAAGCGGGTCTATCCATCAGTTACTTTCTGAAGGAACGTGGCGTTGACCACATTGTTTTTGAGAAATATCAGATTGGGCACTCCTGGAGAGCAAAACGCTGGGACTCCTTTTGTTTAGTCACACCCAACTGGCAATGTCAACTACCGGGGTATCCTTATCCGGGTTCCGACCCGCATGGTTTCATGGCAAAGGATAAAATTGTCCAATACATTGAAAGCTACGCTGCATCCTTTGATCCGCCTGTCCAAGAAAAGGCTGAAGTTACACGACTCTGTCAGAGCGTTGATCAAGATTCGTTTGAATTGACAACTACGATCGGCAACTACACCGCCGATCAGGTTGTCATTGCTTCCGGCTGTTACCATACGCCGAAAATCCCGAGACTGGCTGAACGGTTGCCAGAATCGATCGTCCAGATCCACGCTTCCGAGTATAAGAATCCCCAATCCTTACCCGACACCGCCATTCTTGTGGTTGGTACAGGACAGTCGGGTTGTCAGATTGCAGAAGATTTGCACCGAGCAGGCAAGACTGTGCATCTTTGTGTGGGAGGTGCGCCACGATCGCCCCGACGGTATCGCGGCAAAGATGTGGTGGAATGGCTGGATCAAATGGGCTATTACGATCTGTCGATCGATGACCATCCTCAGAAAGAAAAAGCTAGACGCAACACCAATCATTACGTCACCGGACGCGATGGTGGACGAGAGATTGATCTCCGCCAGTTTGCTTTAGAAGGAATGCGTCTTCATGGCAGATTGAAGCAAATTAACAACAGTACGCTTGAATTTCAGGACGATCTCAAACACAATCTCGATCAAGCCGATGCAGTCGCAGAAAATATCAAAAAAAGCATTGATGCCTTTATCGAAAAGCATCAAATCGAAGCTTCCCTAGATCCGCTGTATGCTCCCGTTTGGCAACCTGAGGCAGACATCCTGACGCTGGATTATGAGCAGGCAGGAATCGGAGCCGTAGTTTGGTGTACAGGCTATGAAATGGATTTTCGCTGGGTTGAAGTGCCTGTGTTTGATGGCAAAGGCTATCCAGGGCACGATCGCGGCATTACCCCCGTTAAAGGACTGTATTTTCTGGGGCTTCCCTGGCTCTATACTTGGGGTTCTGCCCGCTTTTCAGGCATTGCCCGCGATGCTCATTATCTAGCGGATTACATCACATCCCGGCAGAAGTCTAGTCATTCTAACGATTGGAGCATTGTCAACGAGTTTTTACTGGGTTCTTAATTGACTGCCTCAAAATTAGCGCTCAAATGGCGATCGCAGATGCACCCCGCACAAATAAAGAGCGCTTTGAGTTGGTGCTGTTGCGGTATGACCTATCGAAATCGATAGGTATTTCCCGGATTCTGCAATTTCTATACGACAGCTTTTAACCGCCCCTACCCTTATTGCTAGATCTGAACGTTTCGTATCTAGAAATACAATCTTGGCGTAATTCAGCCTTTAATCTCCTCACAGTTCAAGTTTGTGACAAATCTAAGGAGCCAGTCATGCCGGAAGTAACTGCTGCCGCCCATCAAGTCGGTGACTTTTTAGTTGATTACGAAGAGAAAGTATTTCCTGATGTCAAAGCAGAACCGGGAGAGAAAGCATTAGTCACGTTTCACACGGTTGCCTTTGAAGGGTCGATCGGGTTTGTCAACCTTCTGCAAGCCACTCGTCTACTCCGTAAAGGATTTGAAACCTCGGTGCTGCTCTATGGACCGGGTGTGACCTTGGGAGTCCAGCGTGGCTTTCCTAAACTGGGTGATTCTGCCTTTCCGGGACATCAAAATTTCAATGATCAATTGAGCAAATTCATGTCAGAAGGCGGGAAAGTCTACGCTTGTCGCTTTGCCTTGCAAGCCCTCTACGGTCACGGTGAGCCATCGCTGATTCCTGGGATTCGTCCCATCAATCCATTGGATGTGTTGGATCTGATTCTGATGCACCGCAAGGATGGCGCATTTATCTTAGATACCTGGACGCTTTAAAATGAACGATTCCCGCACGATTCGAGCCGCCGCTGTTCAAATCAGTCCCGTTCTATTCAGTCGGGACGGGACAACGGAGAAGGTGTTGCAGGCGATCGCGACCGCAGCGAAAGCTGGTGCTCAACTGGTTGTTTTTCCAGAAACCTTTGTTCCTTACTATCCCTATTTCTCCTTTGTGCAGCCTCCGGTGCTGATGGGCAAAGACCATATGCAGCTTTATGAGGAAGCTGTGGTTGTCCCCAGTCCCGTGACAGATGCCGTGAGTCAGGCGGCTCGATCGTACGGTATCGTTGTCGTTCTAGGCGTAAATGAGCGAGATCAGGGTTCGCTCTATAACACTCAACTGATCTTTGATGCCGATGGCACATTGCTGCTGAAGCGGCGCAAAATTACCCCGACTTACCATGAGCGCATGGTTTGGGGACAGGGAGATGGGTCAGGCTTAAAAGTGGTCGATACCGCGATCGGCAAGGTGGGATCTCTCGCTTGTTGGGAACATTACAACCCACTAGCCAGATTTGCGCTGATGGCACAGCACGAGCAAATCCACTGTGCCCAGTTTCCAGGTTCAATGGTGGGTCAGATTTTTACCGACCAAATTGAAGTCACCATTCGCCATCACGCCCTAGAAGCAGGCTGTTTTGTCGTCAATGCCACCGCTTGGCTTTCTCCGGAACAAGTCGGGCAGATTACTTCAAATGAGCAACTGCAACGAGTGTTGAGTGGGGGATGCAACACGGCAATCATTAGTCCTGAAGGTAATCACCTCTGCACACCGATCACCAAAGGGGAAGGTATGGCGATCGCCGACCTGGACTTTTCGCTGATCACCAAGCGCAAGCGCATGATGGATGCGATCGGTCACTATAGTCGCCCTGATTTGTTGCAGTTGCGGGTGAATTTAGATGCTTACAGCGTTACGACGAGTACAACCTCTAGAACCACGAGCGACCCGACGATCGCGGGCGAGTTTCATCCTCTAGCAGAGACAAACTCAGCCGCACCCCTCATCGACTCAAAATTTCAAGTTCCCGGTCTAAAGGAAGTTCCAAATCTCTCTTAACTTACCTCTGACTCCTACAGCGAAACCTCGATGGACAAACAACAATTAATCACTGAGTTGCAAACCCACGGATTGAAATGGGTTGAACCGACCGTCGGGGCAATGGGACGCAAGGGCGGAGCAGGTCCCTCTGATCACAAAGCAATTACCGTAGATGGGACAACGATTATGGTGCCAATCTACACCGAAGCGGCAGCCCGATCGCCCTATCAAGCAATCCTCGATCCTGCAACCGATCGCACCCTGCTTTACTCTCAAGATCAAGAGTTTATTCCGATCACTTTTCCCCAACAGCCGCAGTTCTACCAACTCACAACCGTCGATGGAATTCCGTATTGGAAAATCGCGCTACTCCACAGTCACGACGTACTCGCGACTACGGTGCTGCAAACTTGTATGCGCTACGGAGATACTGCAACCTCCTGCCAGTTTTGCGCCATTGGGCAATCTTTAGCAGCAGGTAGAACAATTGCGCGCAAAACTCCAGCCCAACTTGCGGAAGTTGCGGAAGCTGCGGTGCGCTTGGATGGGGTGAAGCACATGGTAATGACGACGGGAACACCAAATAGCAGCGATCGTGGAGCAGCCTATCTCGCAGACTGTGCTAAAGCCATCAAAGCGCAAGTCGATCTCCCGATCCAGGCACAGTGCGAACCGCCGGATGATTTTATCTGGTTCGATCG
The DNA here is from genome assembly GCF_039962495.1 of Leptolyngbya sp. AS-A5. Taxonomy (NCBI): domain Bacteria; kingdom Bacillati; phylum Cyanobacteriota; class Cyanophyceae; order Leptolyngbyales; family Leptolyngbyaceae; genus Leptolyngbya; species Leptolyngbya sp. AS-A5. The sequence continues at coordinate 9,581 of NZ_JAMPLL010000061.1, forward strand.
TCTCCACGCTGCCGGAGTTGACAGTTTAGGGATGCACTTAGAAGCCGCAGATCCAGAAGTGAGAGCAAAAATTATGCCCGGTAAGGCAACGGTTCCCGTTAGCTATTACTTTGATGCTTTTGCTGCTGCGGTCAAAGTCTTCGGTTGGGGACAGGTTAGTACCTATCTGCTGGTGGGTTTGGGCGATAGTTTAGCCACACTGGTAGAGACGTGCGATCGCTTAATTCAACTCGGAGTCTATCCTTTTGTGGTTCCTTTTGTTCCCATCACGGGCACTCCGCTAGAGAACCATCCAACCCCGGATAGTCAGCTGATGTTTACGCTGTACGAGCAGGTGGGTGCTTTGCTGCGGCAGTCAGGAATGTCATCAAGCGAAATTAAAGCAGGTTGCGCCAAATGTGGAGCCTGTTCAGCCCTCTCTAGCTTTGAGAAATCGCCCTCCTGAAATTTAAATCTACTTCTGACCCAAACATTGCTTGTCTCACTCAATCTTTATCGTGATATGTCAACGCAGACGTACCAGTTTAAGCTTGCTACTCAGCCTGAAGAAATTGCTGCTTATTATGCCTTGCGTCGATTAATTTTTGTCGAAGAACAGCAGCTTTTTCCAGGAGACGATCGAGATGACATTGATCAAATCGCTTACCCGATCGTGGCGATCGCTTCTAATACCCAACAGGTCGTTGGGGTTGTGAGGATTTATCCGGGTGAATCGGGAGTTTGGTATGGCGGTAGGCTCGGCACTCATCCAGAGTACCGTAAAGGCTGGCACATTGGCAAAGGACTGATCTATAAAGCCGTTACTACTGCCAATACTTGGGGATGTAGGCAATTTCTGGCGACGGTGCAATTACAAAATGTCCGCTTTTTTCAACGGCTTCATTGGGAAGCACTCCAGGAGATTTCTCTTTACGATCGTCCTCACTGCCTGATGCAAGCGGACTTAGATTTCTATCCTGCAAGCGGCGATCCGCATCCTGTGTTGTTCTTTCCCACTAGGGAGGCTTCCTGATGCTCTCGTTCCTGGCTACATCCCTACAGCAATCATTAGGGATATTGCAAAAGCAGGACATTCAAACCGCCTCGCAGTCATTGGGAGGCTTCGGCATCGGGCAGATTGGAGCAGCTTCTGAGGTTCTGTTAGGCGATGACTGTGCTGCAATCCCGGAGAGAGATGGGTATTTGCTATTTGCGGCTGAGGGAATGTTGCCCCAACTGGTTGAAACCGATCCTTGGTTTGCAGGCTGGTCAGCCGTAATGGTGAATGTGAGTGATATCTATGCAATGGGGGGACGACCGATCGCCATTGTCGATGCGCTGTGGAGCCAGTCTATTCAGGAGACAGTTCCTCTTTGGGAAGGTATGAGAGCGGCAGCTAGTGCTTACAATGTCCCGATCGTCGGCGGTCACACCAATTGCCACAGTCCTTATAACGCTTTGTCTGTTTCAATTCTGGGACGAGCAACTCGCTTGATCACGAGTTTTAATGCTCGACCGGGTGATCAATTGTTAGTTGCGATCGATTTTCGTGGTAAGCTTCATCCCGACTATCCATTCTGGAATGCAGCAACTACGGCTGATCCCGTGCAACTGCGCCAAAATCTAGCAATTCTTCCCGATTTAGCCGAAGCAGGCTTGTGTGATGCAGGTAAAGATATCAGTGCTGGGGGAATTGTAGGGACGCTGCTGATGTTGTTGGAAACTTCCGGGTGTGGTGCTGTGCTGGAACTTGATCGAATTCCCTGTCCTCCAGAGGTGATGCTCGATCGATGGTTGATCAGTTTTCCTAGCTATGGGTTTCTTCTAAGTGTGCGACCAGAACAGGTATCGACTGTACAGGCTTGCTTTCGGCAACAAGCATTAATCTGTGAAGTGGTGGGCACGGTTCAATATGCCCCGAAATTGATTTTAAAGTCGCAGGAGGAATCGATCGAGTTTTGGGATCTCTCACAGCAGCCCTTAACTGGCTTCGCGAGAAAGCAGCATGATATCAAATTGGCTTAAGTCTTACCCGATGTCCCCCAAACCTACTTCTTCCTATCGCATTGCTTTATTTACCTATTCCACAAAGCCTAGAGGCAGTGTGATGCACACGCTGGAACTAGCAAATGCCTTACATTATCTAGGACATCACGTTTGTGTTTATGCACTGGATAAGGACGGACAGGGCTTTGATTACCCTCTTTCCTGCTCTTATCAACCCGTTCCTGCTCACCCTGCACTCAGTAGAGGGGATGCTCTCATTCAGCAACGGATTGATGAATTTGTCGATTATCTCAGTTCTGCTCAGCTAGATTACGACTGCTACCATGCTCAAGACTGCATCAGTGCTAACGCCCTAGCAAAGCTAGTACAACAGCAGCAAATTCTTGATTTTGTCCGCACCGTCCATCACATTGAGGATTACAAGAGTCTGTATCTTCAGCAGTGTCAGGATCGATCGATTCGAGCTGCGAGTCTTTGCCTGTGTGTCAGCCAAGTCTGGCAAACAGAACTACAAAAGAACTATCAAATTGATGCACCGCGAGTAATCAATGGAATTAATTTAGCTCGATTTTCAGCACTTCCAAATGGTCTAGAATCCACGCTGAGACAGCGATGGAACATCGTTGGTTCTCCAGTTTATTTAACCGTAGGAGGCATTGAACCCCGCAAAAACTCAATTCGATTATTACAGGCGTTTGCCCAAGTCCAGAAAGTCTATCCCCAGGCTCAATTGATCATTGCTGGAGGTGCAACGCTGTTTGATTATCAGGCTTACCGGGATGATTTTTTTGCGATCGCACATCAATTAGGCATAGAAGTAGGACACTCATTAGTTCTGCCAGGAGTCGTTGCTGATGCGGATCTACCCGCACTGTATCGCCTAGCAAATGCCTTTGTGTTTCCCTCAGTTAAAGAAGGATGGGGTTTGGTCGTGCTGGAGGCGATCGCTTCTGGTTTACCCGTGATCACATCTAACCAAACCCCATTTACCGAATTTCTCTCAGAACACCAAGCCCTGCTTGTTTCTCCTGATTCCCCAAGCTCGATCGCTCAAGCAATGCAATTGATCGTTCAACCCGACTTAGCACATACTCTCGTACAGCAGAGCCAGTCAATTCTCCCGCATTACACTTGGGAAGCCTCCGCTCAACTGCATCTGAAGTATTATGAAAACTTGCTAACCAGTAGACAACAGTTGTCTGCGTCCGAACTCTAAACCTTATTCCTTCAATCTTCGCCCTATGCCTGAAATTCGCTTTCAAATTCAATGGTCGGATGGCCGCCAAGAGACGTGCTACTCTCCATCCCTAATTGTGAAAGACTATTTTGTCCCTAACACTGACTATGATCTGGAAGATTTCGTGCAGCGATCGCGCACAGCCTTGAACATTGCTAGCGATCGAGTGCAGGCAAAGTATGGTAGACCTTGTGGGTTAGCTCTGGGTCAGCTACAAGAGATTGAAATGAAAGCTGCTCAATATGCTGATATTCCCCAAGTTAAAGTTCGATTTATTCGGTTCATCGAATAGCAGTAGGCCGTATTGTCAGGTTAACCGGAACGTAGAATAATCGTACTAGTTCAACTTTAAGAACGACTGCTTGCCCATGTACTCCCGTCATCGCTTCCCTGGTGAAATTATTAGCTACTGCGTTTGGCTGTATTACACCTTTCCGTTGAGCTACCGGGACATTGAGAAAATGATGCTGTATCGCGGCATTGAAGTCA
>NZ_JAMPLL010000062.1:0-12243 GCF_039962495.1 Leptolyngbya sp. AS-A5
CAATTGCTTTGTCAACATTCTCGGCGGCTTGATTGCCTACTGCCATCAACCGAAGAAACCGTCCATTGCGCTCGACCACAATCTGCTGCTCCCGGCTTAACCCGAACTCAGGTTAGTTACCATTTAACGACATGATTTTACGCTAGCTTCATGAAGTTTTTCTTAATTTCATAACAGTATTTTTAGTTGTCTTCCATGCAAATAGCTTCATTTGATTTTGATAAAGTATGAACGCTCTGCAGAAGTTTTAATACACTTAAAGTCAAGCGTGATTCATTTAAGACTTAATTCTAGTACGGGGAAAATCCGTGTCTTGCCCTCGCATAGGGCATGAAATATAAGTTTGCCAACTGGTCTAAAAATTCCGTTAAACGATCGCTACAAAGTGAAAGGTGAATTGTCGTCGAAACTAAGTCTATTTTCAACGGATTTTATTATGGATACCTGAAATGGAACAGTATAAGCCCTCAGATACAGACGGTTACTCCACTTCTCACCGAATTGTGATTGTTGGAGGTAGGTTTGGGGGTTTATATGCTGCTAAAGCCTTGGGACGTTTTAAACACATTGAAATTAAATTAGTCGATAAGCGTAATTTTCATCTTTTTCAACCATTACTCTATCAAGTCGCAACGGGAAAGCTTTCCCCTGGAGATATCTCGTCCCCCTTACGCTCAATTCTCAGCCATTACCGTAACCTTAAAGTGCTGATGGATGAGGCAATAGATATTGTCCCCCAGCAAAATCAAGTAATTCTAAAAACTGAAGCCCTGCCTTACGACACCTTGGTTGTGGCAACTGGTGTTAGTCACTATTACTTTGGTCAGGATCAATGGGCAGGGGTAGCACCCGGACTCAAAACTGTTGAAGATGCGATCGGAATGCGACGACGAATTTTTCGAGCGTTTGAAATCGCTGAGAAAGAAACTGATCCAGAAAAGCGCCGAGCTTGGTTAACGTTTGTGGTTGTGGGTGCTGATCCCACGGGAGTAGAGCTAGCTGGCGCTTTAGGCGAATTAGCTCACTATGCGTTGAAACATGATTTTCGCAACATTGAACGAGAGAAACTCAGGTTTTGTTATTAGAAGGGCTAGATCGTGTCTTACCGTCTTATCCTCCTGAGCTTTCAACTGCTGCTGCAAAATCTCTCGAAAATTTAGGCGTTACAGTACAAACACAGTCCTTTGTGACAGGAATTACGGAGGATACGGTTATGGTTCGCTACGGAAAACAAGCTGAGACAATTCAGGCCAAAACGGTGCTTTGGGCAGCAGGCGTTCGCGCTTCAGGAATGGGGAAAGTACTGGCTGAGCGGACAGGTGCAACGCTCGATCGTGTAGGGCGAGTGATCGTCAATCCTGCCTTAAGCATGTCAGGACAACCAAACATTTTTGTTGTTGGAGATCTTGCTCATTACAAGCACCAAGGTGATCAACTTTTGCCAGGAGTTGCTCCCGCTACCATGCAGGAAGGCGCTTATATCGCTAAATTAATTCGATATCGTCTGCAAGGACGAGAATTGCCGTCCTTCCACTATTCAGATGTCGGAAGTTTAGCGGTGATTGGACAGAATGCCGCTGTGGTTAACCTGGGCTGGTTAAAGCTTTCTGGGTTCCTGGCTTGGCTAATTTGGGTGTTTGCCCATATTTACTACTTGATTGAGTTTGATAACAAGCTGATTGTGATAATCCAGTGGTCCTGAAATTACTTCTACTTCAGCCGCCAGGGAGCCTCTCCCTGATTACACAGGAGGAAGATCCGTTAAATCATTCAGAACTGGGAGGGAAGCTTGACTGACGTAGTGATAGGTCTAGATCTGGGGACTGGAGGAGTGCGAGCGATCGCGGTTGATCTGCATGGGCAACTCATTGCTCAGGCAACAAAAAGTTATCCCCTGTTCACGCCACAACCCGGTTGGACGGAGCAAGATCCGACAGATTGGGTAGAAGCTAGCTTGGAGGCTTTATCAGACATTGCTCAACAGCTTGGTGAAAATCACGCGATCGCCCTCGGTTTGTCGGGACAAATGCACGGTATGGTTCCGCTCGATGCAGAAGGTTATGTGATCAGACCCGCGATTTTATGGAATGACCAACGGACTGGAAAGGCGGTGGAGGCGATCGAAGCCACAATTTCCCGCCAAGAATTAATTCAACGAACTGGCAATCCTGCGATCACAGGATTTCAGCTTCCAAAGCTCATCTGGTTGCGAACGCAAGAGCCACAGGCCTATGCCCAAATTCGGCAAATCTTGCTGCCCAAGGATTATTTGGGCTATGTATTGACTGGATCAGCCGTTACAGAACCCTCCGATGCTTCAGGAACAGGCTGTTTGAACTTAGCGAATCGACAGTGGGACATCGATATTCTGAATGCGCTTGAGATTAATCCAGCATGGTTTCCACCTGTAGTGGAGTCCACCGCAATCGCTGGACGCTTGAAACCAGCGATCGCAACACGCGTGGGGCTACCAGACGGATTACCAATCGTTGCTGGAGGGGGTGATAATGCAGCAGCCGCAATTGGGTTGGGAATTTCAGCCAGTAATCTGAATCGAGGTAGTCTGAGTATCGGTACGTCGGGCGTGATTTTTGCTCCTCTGGAGCGTCCCATCCCTGATCCAGAGGGGCGAGTGCATTTGTTTTGTCATGCCGATGGAGGCTATCACTTGCTGGGTGTGACGCTAGCAGCAGGTGGCTCGTTGCGTTGGTATCGAGAAACGATCGCTCCTCAGATTGCCTTCACGGATCTGATGCAGTTGGCGGAGAGTTCACAGCCCGGTGCTCGTGGTGTTTTATTTCTGCCTCACCTTGCGGGAGAACGCAGCCCTCACCTTGATCCAGAAACTCGCGGTGCCTGGGTAAATTTAGCCTTAGCACATTCGCAAGCTGATCTCATCCGGGCTGTACTGGAAGGTGTTGCATTCAGTCTACGAGAAGCCTTGGACAGGATTCACGAAATAACTCCCATGAAGCAACTCTTGGCAACGGGGGGAGGGGCACGATCGAGCGTTTGGTTGAAGATCCTAGCAGATGTGCTGCAAACAGAATTGATTGCGCCCAAGGCTGAAAAAGGTGCTGCTTATGGAGCTGCAATTCTAGCAATGGTAGGAGTTGGGGCGTATTCCAATTTAGAGGCTGCATTCAAGATTCTTCCCCAAGCTGAAGACGTTGTACAGCCACAGAAAAATCTAATATATGAGTCTGCATTTCAGAAATATCAGCAGTTATATGAAGCCCTGAAAGCAGTGCGTTGAACAGCCCGCTACAATCAACGGCAATTCACATTATTGATGCAGCACTAACAAACCAAGCATTTGAAAAAGTGATTGATAAACGAGTGCTGCAACCCGATTGCGGGCAAATCTTTAGAATATGGATAACCTATTAATCTCCACCCTTGATAAATTCTTGGTTTATGTTCTATTGCACTTACACTTTGGCAAGAATTGCTTCAGCAACCGCTTTGTCAGTGACCAACCCTGTAATGAGCTTGCCACGCATGGCGGCTAGAATGGCTTCTGCCTTTTTTTCACTACCTGCTACACCGATGACTAGACGCTGAGCTGGTTGCTGCAAGGGAACGCTGGCTACTCGACTATTGATTCCTTCTTGTAATAAAACTCCGTCGCGATTATATGCCCAGCCTGCAATCTCTCCAACTGCTCCCAGCTCAATCAATTTAGCAACTTCTTCATCGTTAATAAAGCCGTCTTGATGGAGTGGGGCATTCCAGGCAACATGGCTAATCCCAACAAATGTTGCTTTAGCTTGCTCTGCTAAGGTCTTTACGGTAATAAACGATCGCTGTGTCTGTAATAGCTGCCGTTCCTCAATGCTGGTAGCAACAACCGGAGTGGGAACAGGATAGGCTTGAGAACCGACGCGATCGGCTAGATGCATTACAACCTCATAACGACCAGCACGTCCATAGTGGGATAGGTTGCCAATGATGGAGATGATTTTGTGTTGGGGTTGATCCATTGCTGGAATCTGTTCCACCATTGCACGCAATGTCCGCCCAGAAGAAAATGCCAGAATGGTTGGAGCTTTTGCGAGCAAATAAGTCTCTAGGTAATTAGCAGCACATACCCCAATCCCAATAAGGTCGTCAATTTTGCTGATATCACTGGGTACTACTTCACACAAGGACAATTGGAATTTGTCCCGTAATGATTCAGCCAACTCTATGCACTCCCTTAAAGGATGGTCAAGGCGAAACTTGATCAGTTTTTCGCTAACAGCCAACGCAACTAGGCGTTGAGCAGCCTGGCGGGAGACATTGAGCTTATTGGCAACTTCTTCTTGAGTATTGCCACCAATGTAATAGAGCCAAGCTGCATGAGCCGCGAGATCCAGTTTTCGATCGCGTCGCTCAAGAAAAGGTTCTTTCATATCTCATCATCCAGAAAAAAGCATCTGCCTAAAGAGCATTTTGAGCTTATGTCCAGGGCTAAAGCATTTGCTCAAACTGCTTTGTTAGATTTATCACATTTCTCTCAAAGAAATCTACTAAAGCAATCCTTCTTCGAGAAGCAGGAAAAGAAATTTGCGATCATACAGTGTCTACTCAAAATCCTGCGATCGCTATTGACCTCCCGTAATGTCCAGATTAAATCCTGTAATGTAGCTCGCTTCATCACTCATGAGAAAAGCAACCCCGTTGGCCACCTCTTCTAAACTGCCTAGACGGCGCATTGGCACTGAGTTGATCATTTGTTGTTCTACAACTCCGGGATCCGGATCAAAATATTGAGAACCCACTGCTGCCTGCAATTCAGTTTGTCGTGTCCACATTACGCTGGGGCCAATTAGTGACGGAGAGAGCGAATTTACTCGAATTCCGTAAGGTGCTAAATCCTTTGCAGCGGTTTGAGTCATGCCAATCACTGCAAACTTGGAAGCTCCATAGGCCAGCATGTTCGGAGGTCCGTCAACTCCCGCATGACTGGCCATATTGACGATCGCGCCGCCCCCTGAATCACGGAGATGCTGAGCGGCAGCTTTTAGAACGTGAAAAACGCCAACTACATTGATATCAATAACCTTTTGAAAATCATCCTCTGGATAGCCATCAGTTTTGGCGAATGCTCCTTGATAGCCAGCATTATTGAAGACGTAGTCAATCTGTCCAACCTGCGCTACAGCACCAGAAAACGCTTTTGCCACGCTGTCTGCAAGCGTCACATCACAGTGAAATGCACCAAGCGGAACATTGTACTCCTTTAATTCCTGCACCACCTCTGCCATTTTGGTTTCATTCAAATCCAGCAAAACCACTCCAGCACCATTGCCTGCAAAACGTTGTGCCGTTGCTTTTCCAATATCTCCAGCACCGCCTGTAATTAAGATAGTTTTTCCCTCAAACGAATAAGTTGCACTTGCGGCCATGGTCTTATCTCCTTGTTAATCAAGAATTGTTTCAAATATCAATGAACGATTTAGTTTTAGAACTGAGGTCAGTATGATTTCTATTATTGAGCTTTTGCCCAAAAGCGGAGCAGAAAATCAATATTACTTGCTCGATCGTTAATATAAGGAGCTAGCGATGCGCACACCTCGCTTCGCCAAGATCATCGTTGTATTCCTGATTGGCATGATGTTGACACAACTGTTACATGCTTGTTCGTCAGGTTCGCAAGCGGCAGAAAAAACAAGACTCACGATCGCCACAGTCAATAATGGCGACATGGTGATCATGCAGGGGCTTTCCAGTCACTTTGAGAAAGCTAACCCCGATATTCAACTGAGATGGGTAGTGTTGGAAGAAAATGTGTTGCGCCAGCGGGTCACAACTGATGTTGCTAGCCAAGGTGGGCAATTTGATGTTTTGACGATCGGTTCTTATGAGACACCGATCTGGGCAAGACGCGATTGGCTAAGACCATTAAATCTGCCTGCTAGCTATGATGTAAACGACCTGTTGAAACCAATTCGAGAAGGACTTTCCAATGACGGCAAACTCTATGCTGTGCCGTTCTATGGCGAAAGTTCGATGCTTTATTACCGCAAGGATTTATTTCAAAAAGCAGGAATTACAGTTCCTGAACAGCCCACCTATCCTCAAATTAAAGAGTGGGCAAGTAAAGTTCATGATCCCAAAAATGGGGTTTATGGCGTGTGCTTACGGGGTAAACCGGGTTGGGGTGAAAATATGGGATTCATTTCAACGCTTGTGAACACCTATGGAGGTCAATGGTTTGACATGAAATGGAATCCAACAATTAACACACCCGCTTGGAAAGAAGCGATCAACTACTATGTGGATCTGATGCAGAACTATGGTCCACCTGGAGCAAGTTCTAATGGATTCAATGAAAATTTAGCCTTGTTCTCGACAGGCAAGTGCGGAATGTGGGTTGATGCAACCGTTGCGGCGGGACTACTCTCGAACCCGAAAGAGTCCAAGGTGTATGACAAGCTAGGCTTTGCTCGTGCGCCGATCGAGAAATATCCTAATGGTTCAAACTGGCTCTGGGCATGGGCTTTGGCGGTTCCTAAAACCTCGAAAGCACCAGAAGCAGCAGAACGGTTTATTGCTTGGGCAACCTCGAAGGAGTATATCCAACTGGTCGCTGACCAAAATGGTTGGGTTGCTGTACCACCGGGTACGCGCACTTCCACCTATCAGAATCCTAACTATCAAAAAGCTGCTCCTTTTGCCTCGATCGTGCTGCGTTCTATCCAATCTGCTGATGTTACCCGTCCGGCTGCTCAACCAACGCCCTACAAAGGCATTCAGTATGTGGATATTCCAGAATTTCAGGCGATTGGATCATCGACTGGACAAACGATCGCGGCGGCGCTGACCCGTAGTACCTCTGTCGATCAAGCGTTGCAACAATCCCAAAGCACAACGGAACGCTTCATGAGACATACAGGCTACATCCAGTAGGAACAGATTTAACAACAGCTTTCAAGATTACTAATGGCTAGAAAATCTGTTCTTACTTTCTGAGCAACGTGGTTCAAAAACAATTAATTTGCGGTCTTTAAAGCTATGTCTTCAATAGTTGTAGAACGTCACCCCGAAACACAACCCCCTAGACAGCGAACTCATCGTCAGGCATCAACCTTACCGCTAATTGCGCCTTCCGTCATTACTCTGCTGCTCTGGATGATTGTGCCGCTGGTGATGACCATCTGGTTTTCTTTCCAGCGATATAACTTATTAAATCCAGGTGCACAGAAGTTCGTTGGGATTGAGAATTTCACCTTTATCCTGAGTGATGCGGGTTTCTGGATTTCGATTGGGACTACGATCGTTCTCGTCGTTGCAGTTTTGGCGATTACGATCGGTCTCGGTACATTACTCGCCGTCCTGTTTGACCAAGACTTTCCCGGTCAGGGAATTGCGCGGGTACTTGCTATCTCTCCCTTCTTTGTCATGCCCACAGTCAGTGCATTGGTTTGGAAGAATATGCTAATGCACCCAGTCAATGGGCTGTTTGCTCAGATTACAAGAGGGTTGGGCTTAGGCGCGATCGATTGGTTCGCTAACTTTCCATTGCTAGCAATCATCATCATTGTGTCGTGGGAGTGGTTACCCTTTGCATTGTTGATCTTATTGACAGCGATTCAGTCACTTGATCACGAACAGCTAGAAGCGGCTCGAATGGATGGTGCAAATGCGATCGCTCTGTTTCGGTTTGTAATGTTACCACACCTCAGTCGTGCGATCGCCGTAGTGGCAATGATTGAGACGATCTTCTTCCTCACCATCTTTGCGGAAATTTTCGTAACGACTGGAGGTGGTCCTGGTTTAGCAACAACTAACTTAGCTTATTACATCTTCCTGAAAGCACTCCTGGAATTTGATGTGGGCGGTGCTTCAGCGGGTGGCTTGATTGCCGTAATTCTGGCAAACATCGTCGCAATCTTCTTGTTGCGGAGTGTTGCTCGTAATTTGGATACTTAATTGGGGCACTTAAAATGGCACGTAAAAATTCTCGTAAATGGCTATGGGCAGTGCTTGGCTGGTTAGCTGCTTTACTCCTGTTTTTCCCAATCCTCTGGATGTTCATCACGAGCTTCAAAACAGAAGTTGCTGCGGTTGCCACACCGCCTCAATTATTCTTCCAGCCAACATTGGAAAACTATGCGACGATTCAGGATCGAGCGAATTATGCCAATTATGCGTTTAATAGCATAGCAGTTTCCCTCGGTTCAACAATCCTTGCACTGCTGCTTGCTATCCCTGCTGCCTATGCGATGGCATTCTTCCCAACCAAGCGCACCAAGACAACCTTAACCTGGATGTTGTCCACCAAAATGCTACCGTCTGTTGGTGTCCTGGTTCCCATCTACATCCTGTGCCGAAATGCTGGACTGCTAGACACTCGCCTTGCCTTAATTATTATCTACACATTGAGCAATTTACCGATCGTGGTTTGGATGATCTATAGCTTCTTCAAGGATGTCCCAAAAGAGATTCTCGAAGCCGATCGCATGGATGGCGCAAGTACCCAACAAGAGCTTCGTCATGTGTTGCTTCCATTAGCCTTACCGGGAATTGCCTCCACTGCATTGCTGTCGATCATTCTGTCTTGGAATGAGGCTTTCTGGAGTTTGAACTTAACGACCGCAAGTGCAGCCCCGTTGACTGCATTTATTGCATCATTCTCTAGTCCTCAAGGATTGTTTTGGGCAAAACTTTCTGCTGCATCAACCTTAGCGATCGCACCCATTCTCATCTTTGGATGGTTGAGCCAACGACAGTTAGTTCGAGGTCTCACCTTTGGTGCCGTCAAATAGCATCTGCTTGTTTGTAATCATTGATAGGAGCAGTTCATGTCTACAGTTACTTTAAGAAATATCCATAAACGGTACACCGATACTGAAGTCATCAAGGGCGTTGATCTAGACATTAACGATCGTGAGTTTGTTGTGTTCGTCGGTCCCTCTGGCTGCGGAAAATCAACGTTACTTCGGATGATTGCGGGATTGGAAGAAATCTCCTCTGGCGATCTGTTCATCGATGGACAACGAGTGAATGATGTGCCACCGGACAAGCGCGGATTGGCAATGGTGTTCCAGACCTATGCGCTCTATCCCCACATGACAGTGGCAGAAAATATGGCATTCAGTCTACGGCTCTCCGGTATGCCAAAAGCGCGACGACTGGAACGGGCGCGAGATGTTGCTCGTATCCTTCAATTAGAACCCCTCTTGAATCGGAAACCGAAAGAGCTATCGGGTGGTCAACGTCAACGGGTCGCGATCGGTCGGGCACTCGTTCGGAATCCGAAGGTGTTTTTGTTTGACGAACCCTTGTCAAACTTAGATGCAGCTTTGCGAGTGCAGATGCGGCTAGAACTATCGAGCTTACACGATAGCTTGCAATCTACAATGATTTATGTGACGCACGATCAGGTAGAAGCAATGACGCTTGCCGATAAGATTGTTGTCTTGCAGAGCGGCATTGTGGAACAGGTAGGGTCGCCACTGGAGCTATATCATCATCCCCGGAATCTATTCGTGGCTGGATTTATTGGTTCACCTAAAATGAACTTTCTCCCAGTTACAGTATCAGCCGTCAATGATTCCGGTACAACAGTTCAACTTCCAGGCGGTACTCGCGTCACAATTCCAGTTAGACCTGGAAGCCTCTCCACTGGAGATAGCGCAACCTTAGGAATTCGACCAGAGCATTTAGGACTAGATCACAACAATCCAACCTTAACAGGTGAGGTACTTGTGGTAGAACAACTGGGTGGAGAAACATTTCTCTATGTCAGGATTGCTGGTGGTGACACATTGGTTGTGCAAACTGATGGTGACAATCCTAGTCGTACACACGATCGCGCATTTATCCATGTGAATGGCGAACTTTGCCATCTGTTCAATCAAAACGGTGAGGCTGTTCCCAAGGCTCGTCGTCACCATTTAACACTGGATGACTCCCATGAACCACAATATCAAAACAGAATCAGCCATCAAGCTGAATGAAGCATCACTTGCTCGTTTAGCAAGTGATGTTCGCATTCCCCAATACGATCGTCATCAAATCACGAATGGAATTGTCCACATTGGTGTAGGCGGATTTCATCGAGCCCATCAAGCGCTTTATCTTGACGATTACTTTCACCAGCATCCCAACAGTGATTGGGGCATTTGTGGAGTTGGCTTGCTGGAATTCGATCATCGGATGCGAGATGCTTTGAAGTCACAAGATTGCTTATACACCTTGGTGGAGCGATCGCCCGAAAGCGATAACGCTAGGGTCATTGGTTCTATTACACAGTACCTATTCGCACCAGAGAATCGGCAAGCTGTGATTGACGCATTAGCCCATCCCCAATGCCGTATTGTGACACTCACGATTACAGAAGGAGGTTACTACTATATCGAGGGCAGCGGTGATTTTGATGTCAATCACCCAACGATTCAGCATGATTTACAACATCCAGATGAACCCATTGGTGTATATGGCTTTTTGATTGCTGCATTAGATCAGCGTCGTAAACAGGGATTAGCGCCCTTTACTGTCCTGTCTTGTGATAACTTGCAGGGGAACGGCAATATTGTCAAAAAAGTGCTAACGACTTTCGCAGAAATGCGCGATCCAGAGTTGGGTCGTTGGATTGCTGACCATGTTGCCTTTCCAAACTGTATGGTCGATCGCATTACTCCCGCTACCACTCCATCGGATATCGAAATGGTTCGGCACCAGTTTGGCATTGAGGATGCTTTTCCAGCCGTTGCCGAACCTTTTCTTCAGTGGGTGATCGAAGATAACTTCTGTTCAGGTAGACCAGAACTCGAAGTGGTGGGCGTTCAATTTACGAATAATGTTCATCCTTACGAGATGATGAAAATCCGCCTGCTCAACGCTAGCCATCTGCTCATTGGCTACCTAGGCACACTGATGGGTTACTCCTATGTCCATGAAACGATGGCAGATCGGTTAATTCGACAAGCAGTTGAACAGTTGATGGAGGAAGTGACATCCACCCTTCAGCCTGTTCCTGGAATTGATTTGGACAACTATAAAGAGACGTTGATTGAGCGATTTGCAAATCCCAAAATCCGAGATCAGCTTCCACGCTTGTGTCTCAATAGTTCTGCTAAGTTACCGAAGTGGGTGCTCAGTTCACTGCGGGAGAAACTACAGCAGGGTGGATCAATTGACTATTTAAGTTTGACGATCGCTGCTTGGTTCCGCTACTTAAATGGGCTGAATGACCAGAGGAAGCCAATTTCAATTGATGATCCAATGGCAGACGCCCTAACTCAGCGTGCCCAAGCAGATGGTTCCGATCCCAGTAGCCTCCTCAGGCTATCTGAACTTTTTGGCGATCTCCCACAGTCCTCGCGTTTCGTTGAGACAGTCACGAATCATCTCCGCAATCTATATGACGTCGGAGCAAAAGAAACCTTAATAGGGCTGCTTCAAGTTCATATTATGAGGTGAAATGTATTTAGAGGTCATTGGATAGTATCGGAGGGCACCAACCCAAATAGCAGTATACGGAGAGATGACAAGTAAATGAACGCTTCTGATATTTCTGGCAGAAATTTGTAGTCTTCACTTAAGCGTCAGTATCACCCAAGCCTCTTACCCCGTTCCGTATAGAGGGAAAGCCTCCTTCAGGTCTATGTGCTCAACGATCTAACGACACGCAATCACTTTGAAACTGCAAGCAACCAGCTGAACAGACTCAGGACCAGGAGCCATGGTGTAACTCAATTGCACCAAGTTTTGTTGCACTAGTACGATTGCTCGAGGCCAAGTACATTAGTGATGTTCTATGACGCTCTTATTGAGCATTGGGTGATCCCTGAAAGCCTTACCCAGAAACGACAAAACCCCCTGCTAGAGGAGGTTCTATCAATCGGAGCGGCGGGATTTGAACCCACGACCCCTACTACCCCAAAGTAAAGAAAATATTGTAAAAACTGTTTACTCACAGCGCTTTTTATCTTCTATTCAGACTGGTACAAAAAATATTCTAATTTCTATAGTGTTCTTATAGAAATTAGAATATTTTTTGTACCAGTCTGACTTGTTTGAATTCAAACATTTGAGATCGCCCTCAATCTGGGAACGCTGAACCTGTTCCTTATCCGCCGGCAATGGAAGGAATCGATTTTTGAATGAACTCTGAACCCGCGATTGTCGAACCCGCGACCGCTCCATGGCTGATCCTGGTGTTCATGTTTGGGCTCCACGCCGTACTAGCTTGATTACGGTACTCTGAAGCCTGGAGGACCTTTGCTCACTCATTTCGCTGAGCGATTGCTT
>NZ_JAMPLL010000063.1:0-11968 GCF_039962495.1 Leptolyngbya sp. AS-A5
CAAGATTGGCGAGAAGTCGCTTGCTTGCAAACTGCTGCGTAAATTGAGCGAACCTAGCGATTGCGGGATAATTGTGCTCAATTTTGAACATCTCCGGTTAAGTTGACAATACCAGCGTTAGAGAGCGGAATGTCTTTCGCCTGCAAGATGTTTTCTGGAACGATTTTTTCGGAAGATGGCGCAATCGCATCCATTGATCGACCTGCCCGAACTGCCTCAGCATAAAGCTTAGAGAAAGCCGAGTATCCGTGAAACTTGTTGTCATACTGACCCAATACGCGATACCTTGCCCGTTGTTCTTTCTGATTATTCGCAACGGCTGCCAGTAGTTCTGGCGACGGGTGATGACTACACTCAGTTAATCGCGCATCAGCATCAACCAGCCAATGAGAGCAAAGGCGCGTTGGATCAGTTCGGAAAGATTCATCCGTGTTTCGCATCAATACATTGGGGTCGTAACCGAAAAAGCGTTGATACGAAGCCAGCGAATTTGGCTGAATTGCGCCGATGATTCGAGTGTTGAGGTTTTGAAGAATTTGCGATCCAGCCACTGAATTTGCGATTGTATCTGGGTCTTGTCCACTAATAATTGGGCGAATTCCTGATTTTGCACCATTGGCGCAGACTTGCCCAATAATCTGAGCAATGCCGTTGTATTTAAACAGAATTGGACTTTCATCGATTGCAAGGATACTATCCGTTACCTCTAACGCTTTTCTAAATGCCATTGACTGGGCTGATAACGCTAACACTGCGGCTTCAATGTTGTCGCCGACATTTCGCAGGGCAAACACAATGAATTTGGCATCAGTGCGAATCGTACTGGGCTGAGAGATCGCTTTCCCAACGCGACTGGTGAGCCAGCCTTTTAGCTCCAGCAGAATGGTTGAGATTGCTTCAGAAATCATTCCAGATTCAATTTCTAGATCCAGATGCGTCACTAATTTGATGAAGTCAACGAGCGTTGGCATCTCAAACCAGGCTTCGCTTCCAAATCCTCCTTCAAAAGCGGCAGCGTACCGCTCTTGGATGTGTAAATCGTTGAAGAATGCTGCGATTGCTTGCCACAAAACAGTATGGACTCGCTTGCCCAGTTGTCCCTCTGTTTCGGTTCCCATCACCATGATGTTCAGCGCTTTAACCAAGAACTCTTTGTAGTCATCGAGCCGTTCAACTTGCTGCTTCTCAGGAAGATGCCGGACATCGGGGATTTGAAACAGATTGTTTGCTTCCGACCCAATATCAAAGTAAGCACCTTGATCACCGAAGAACTTTACTAGGTCTGTGTAAGTGGTTGTTCCATCGGCTTTGGGATAGTCCAGCGAAATAACGTGCATTCCGTTGGCGATTCCACAAGTAAAAATGTCAGACATTAAAACTGACTTACCACTGCGGGTTTCTCCCATGATGAAGATGCCGCGGTGCTTGGTGATGAAGTCAATTAGCAGTGGTGCATTGCCTTCACGAGTAATAAATTCTATGCCGCATGAATCGACAGGCTTAGTACAAGCAAGCGGCATTAATCCGGGTGCTTCGTTCGTGAGATACAGTTGCTTACGATCGTCACCCAATAGCCAGTCATCCACAATTGGAAGGGAGCGCAGCCATAACGACCAGGCAACCTCAGTTTCTCGAATAAAGTCACCTTGCGGGAAGGCGTTCGTTAGCTTCTGGCAAGCTTCAAAAAGGGTATGGGGATCATTCCGGTAGATCAGTGCGACGACTGAAACCCAGATCGGCATTGCACCTTCATAAATTTTCTCTTGAGCTTCCACCCCCTTTTTCATTCGCATTTGTGAAAGAACATCGACGTTTTTGAGTTCAGCAGCTCGATGAGTCGCAGTGTAATTTTGCTTAGTAAGCCGTTGCAAAGTGATTCGAGTCATCATGCGATCAGCAGCCGCCAATTCACAGACAAATTCGCAGTCAGGGAACTGTGAAAACACTTTCCAGAGATAGTAAAGCTGGTGTTCGGGTGAAGCAAAGCCAGGGGGTTTTGACTCTAGCGCGATCGCGCCCACATATTTGCCTTTCACCCATGCCCACTCTCGATCTGCCTTGGGATGGCTTGGTCTGCCATTCTCCCCTCGGACTAACACACTCAGCGCGTGATAGGGTTCTCGGATCTCTTCCCTCAGACTAACTGTTCCTGCGGTTTCTCGAAGAATCAGGCACTGCGGTAAAGGGATGGCTCTGCGGGTGTTGAAATCGTCCCATACATAATTCCAGAGATCAGTTGCTGTCATTGGAACTCCATTCAGACCCATACGGGTATTGACTTGTTGTTCCCAATACAAATAGCCATCGGTGAAGGCTTGAGTTAAAAGCTCCAGATAATGCGCTTTCTCCTTCGATTCCTTCATGCCTTTGAGCGTTTCATATTGATCGACAAGCCATGCGAGTAGTTTCTCAGTGCGATCTTTACTGGTTCCTCTCCCTGGCTCGATCGTGTAGGTCGCAAATAGATAAATTTGCTTCGGTTGTCGTTCACCTTGCAGGGTTAATTCTCGTGTTGATCTTTGTTGAGCAAGCAGCAGGAACTGAGTTTCTAAACTTTCAGTCGAGTGGATGAGATGCTCTAGCTCTCGTTGGCGATCGACATCATTGGCAAACGATCGGAGATGAATGCGGAGCCGATCTCCCGGACGTAGCCCTTTTAATCCTTCCTCCAATCGAGCAAGAACACTCTCTGCTTGACCAGTGGCTAGTAGAGTATGAATTCCTGCCACTTGGAAACCGAATACGAACGAGTATTTGCGCCCTTTCTTGAGCAAATACGCGCCAACATTCCGACCTCGCAGTTCTAGACTACAGATGAATTCAAGGTGAGATTCATTTTCAAAAGGCTTGAAATGATAGTGCTTAGTGCTGACCCGTTTCTTCGTCATGTTCTTGCTCTAAACAACTGGTGTAGTGAACATAGCCTCGATTCCAGTCGGGAGGCGGAACGAATTTATTTGTAAACCTCCAGGTTCTTTCGCCAACCACAAGCCACCAGGTGCTCAATCCCCAGGTGCTGACCAGCAGAAACCATAGAAATCCAAGTGAAAGCACAACCCGAACCAGAAAATAAGAAACAACTAGGATCACCAGCGAAGGAGCTAACAGCGCTGCTGGAATGGGACCTAAGCTGGGTTGCTTTCCTAAGCTCTGATTAACAGGGCGAAAGTGCTGATTACCTTCAGTCATAACGCTTTACCCCCTTGCCGCTGTACCACCGCCGAAGAACATGGCGCTGAGTCCTTCTACAACCACAACGGCAGCGACGACAATAAAGGCGTTTTGCATTAAAGGCTGCCACTGTTCACCCCGTTGCGCTTGGTAAACAGCAAATAGAACAAAGCCCACCGCAGTCACCCAAACGACAATTCTGAGTAAACCGAATAGGAACGTGATAATACCGCCGTCAATGTATTGTCCGAAGATGGTGTTAGCTTGCTGTTCGGCAGAATTGAATAGTTGAGCCGATGCAGGATCAGAGCTAAGCGTAATACCTGCAAAGCACAAAGCACCAAAGATCGCGCCTATCACTCTCCAACCTCCACAGCCGTGGAACCAAGGCTGTGAGGTGAGAAGCGGAACCCATTCAACAAATCGAACGACTAAAGCTGCGAGAGCAACCATAAACCAAATGGAAACTGGAAAGTGAGTGATGATGAGCAAAGCGGTTAAACCCAAACAGGTGACGAACGGAATGAATCGACTGAGTTGGGTTTTTCGGCTCAATGGAAGTGGTTCCTGCGGATTTGCGCTGTGCACTAACCGAGCCAAGTGAGACTGCAACGAGGGAAACGCCATCGTTTTGACTCCTGATATGAAAGAAACACTAAAGCTTTGTCGCGAAGTTACCAAACAAGACTTCGTGCATGAGAGTGAAGATGAACTTGGTGTGCTGCCCTGATCGAATTTGCAAGTCTTCTGAAATTCGAGACAAAAGTATCTTAAGCGGATCGTTCAAGCTCTCGACAAAGTTTACAAGTTGAAATAGTACAGCGCTACTGTGTTCATTGAGAAAGCGTTGACGAACATCCTATAGGGAGATTACGGTTCAGGGAATTTATATTCTTCTTCGGCTTGAATTCGTCTATATGAATGAGAATTTGCAGTGAGCGAGAACCAAAATCGAAAGATAAAATCCTGATATCGTAAGCCTTCTCACTCCTTGACTATAGATTCTTGCCATCACGCAAAACGATGGATAGCTCGTATACTACTGAATTTAATTTCTATATAGCTAAGTGATTCTCTTCTACGTAGTTGTGATTGATGAAACCAATCACTAAGGAGCTATATTTCTGAATCAGTGAATTTCTTAAGATTATTTTTATATTGAAATTCGCCGTTCTTTTTAGTATTTCTGTCTCTCAAAAAGGGGAGCTTTTGAGAATCAATATTTCAATCGCTTTCTAGTTCCTAGAGTTTTGAAGGTGGGTTTCACAACTACTATCAAAATGATAATTCTAGTTTTCCGGTTAGCGATTTTTATTATGGAAGAATGTTAAAGAAGATTACAATCATGGTGCATGTTGATTGGCTACAGACGAATTTCGCCTGATGACCAAACGCTAGACCCGCAAACTAACACTCTGAATCAGGCAGGGTGCGATCTCATTTTCACGGACATCACCACTGAGCCAGGAGCAAAACAGCCCCGACTCGAGGAAGCGATCGCTTACGCCCGTCCCGGTGATGTTCTCGTGGTGTGGCGATTGAATCGAGTTGGCAAGCCGCTCAAGCAGCTATTCGAGTGGATTATCCAATTACACGATCGCGGGATCACGTTCAGAAGCTTGGAAGAGAATTTAGACACGCAGCGCTACGATTCGGTAGAAATGCTGCGGATACTGCGAGTGTTAGTCAACTCCGAGCAGCAGGTCGTGACCGAGAAGACGCAAATTGGTCTAAAGCGTGCGAGAGCCAAAGGGAAAAAAGGAGGACGCAAGCGCTCCCTAACGCCGCAACAAATTCGGATTGGTCAGACGTTGGCAGCCGATCCCACACAAACCGTTGAAGATGTGTGCCGAACCTTGAAAATCTCGCAGTCAACGTACTACCGCTACATTCATCCAGAACGGCAACAGGAATAACTATTTTCAGCTTGATTCTTAATCAGACTCGGCTTGAGGAAGATCTAAAACGATCATGGCTTGTCGATCAATTAAGGCTTGCAGCATCGAGAGTTGTTGTTCGAGTTCAACGATCCAGTTTCGTCGCTGGATTCTCGCCAGCCAATCGCGATATTTTTCACTGCCAATCTTCCCCAAGCCTTGATGCTTTACTTCCGGGTTGATGCTAGTGAGTTTGTAATATTCATAGATTTTGCCGCCTTTGTTCTGAAAGTTGGGGCTGATCCAGACATTTGCGGGAGCGACAGCGCCGGAGTTTCTGATTTGGGTCATGAGAGCCAGCAGGCGTTCCCGTTCGGCAAGTAGATGTTCACTCACTGTTTCTTGTCGGTCTGAGCTTACACAGACAAGAATACAAGCGAGATTTCTTGTCGATCGAACTGTTCACCGACAAGAAGCAAGTAATTTATGCTGATGCTCAAGCGGGACAAAATGTTTTGGGCTTGCGCTCATCTTGGCTTTTTGTCGATCACCGAACGAAGCGACCAGAAAGTGCAGGACCAATCTTCTGGCTCACTTTCTGGTAGTGCTATTTCATCAAGGATGAAGAGTAATGGCACTACTCTCACGACTCACTCATCCCAGTGACCGCTGCGTGTTCCTGCAACCGCTGACTCAAGAGTGTATACCGCCGTTGATCACGACATTGAGTGACCGCATAACGCAGTGCTTGCGATTGTCCCACCAAAATCGCCAAGTGCTTGGCGCGAGTCAGCGTTGTATAAAGCCACGGACGACTCAGCATCACTGCGTTTTGCATAAACAAAGGTACGATCGTCACTGGGAATTCAGAGCCTTGTGCCTTGTGTCCAGTAATACTGTATGCCAATGTCATCTGGTCCCATTCGCTACGGTGATAGTCCACCCAATGGTCCTCGAACTGAACACCTAACACCTGTGCTTCAGCATCATAAGCTTCAATCACCCCTAATTCGCCGTTCATCACTTCGCGCTCATAGTCATTCTCAAGCTGAATGACACGATCACCCACTCTAAACTTCAGTTCCTCAGACTGCACTTCTAGCATTTGACACTTTGACGGATTCAAGAGGTCTTGCATCATCGTGTTGATCGCTTTTGTGCCAATTTCGCCTTTGATCATCGGACAGAGAATCTGCACATCGTTAAACGCATCCCACCCGAGTTGAGGAAGCGTTGCACAAATCAGCTGACGAATACAATCGATGCCGTGCTGCGGAGAGTGGGACGGCACCCAAATGCAGTCCGATTGTATCGATGCGGAAAGGCGCTCCATCTCCAAAAGTTCACCTCGGTTGATGGCATGCGCCTGACGAATAATTGCAGAACTTTGAGCTTGTCGCCACACTTGAGTTAACCGCACCACCGGCACTTGTTCTGACGCAATCAACTCTCGAAGGACTGCTCCGGGTCCCACACTGGGGAGTTGATCGACATCGCCAACGATGAGGAGCTGAGACTGAATGGAAACAGCTTTAATTAGTGCGTGAGCTAAAAACAAATCTGCCATCGAAAACTCATCGACGACAACACAGTCTGCAGGAATGGGTCGCGTTTCATCCCGCCCAAAGTAGCCGCTTCTTGGTTCGTATTCAAGCACTCGGTGCAGCGTGGAAGCTTCTCGCCCACTCAACTCCGACAGTCTTCGTGCAGCTCGTCCGGTCGGAGACGCTAGAGCAACTCGCTTTCCCATCGCTTCCCACAGTTCGACGATCGCACGAACTGTGTGAGATTTGCCCACGCCTGGACCTCCAGTGAGAATCACCACTCGCTCTGATGCTGCCAGTATCACCGCTTCGCGTTGTTCGATCGATAATGGCAGATCTGAAGCTTCACAATACTGCTCCATCCACGTTTGTACAAAGTCGCCGTCCACGCTCGTAGAGTGATCCAGCCGCAGTTTGAGCCGGGACGCAATCACCGTTTCTGCCCGGTAGAAAGCAGGTAGATAATAGCCCAACCGCCCTGGATACTTGCGGCTTTCTTCAACTCGTAATTCCTCAGCCGCAACGAGCCATCCAAGCTGCTGTTCGATTAAATCTGGCTGTGGGCGATAGTCGGGACGGGCAAGGAGCCGCACCGCTCGTTCGACAATCGCGGCATGCGGCAAAAAACAATGTCCTTCGCGTCCGGCTTCTCGCAATCCGTGCAGAATCGCGCTGCGGTAGCGATACTCAGAGTCAGGGGCAATGCCTAATTGAGTGGCAATGCCATCCGCCGAGTGAAACCCGATGCCGCGAATCTCGGCAGCAAGCTGAAACGGATTGTTGGAAACAATCGAGATCGCGTCTTCGCCATAGTGCTTCAGCACTCGAATTGCTTGACTTTTCCCAATGCCGTAAGTTTGCAGAAACATCATGACGGTATGAATCTGCCGCTGTCCCATCCAGGCAGAGCGAATCTGCGACAGTTTCGCTTGAGCAATCCCTTTCACTTCGATCAGTCGCCCAATTTCTGTATCGAGAATCGTAAGTGTGTCGAGTCCGAAGCGCTCCACAATCCGTTTCGCCATCGCAGGACCAATGCCGCGAATCATGCCGCTACCTAAGTAGACCTCGATGCCTGCGATCGTGTTGGGAATGTCTTCGCGATATTGCTCCACTTGAAACTGAGAACCATACCGGGGATGAGTCCGCCAAGTGCCCTTGAGAATGAGCGATTGTCCCTGGTTGAGTGCAGCAAAGTTACCCACGATCGTCACCGTTTCCTCAGCCGTTGTTTGAAATCGCGCTACCGTAAATCCAGTTTCGGCGGATGTAAAGACGATTGTCTCAATGCTACCAACGAGTTCCTCAGTATCCATGCTCAAGCGCAAGCAACCTGTAGCCGATCTTGCCACATTTGACAGCGTCTAGGGCAAACCGTTTCCACATAGAACTGGTTTTAAAGCAAAGGGACGAGCGATCGCGCTTATGTCAATCGTAGTCGCGGCAATAAGAATCAATAAGGCTGTCTTAACCGAAGCGTAAACAGAGTGATGCAGAAGTTGATGCGATATGCACAAGAATTAGGAAGACGCTTGCTAACAATCAAGCGTCTTGCCTCTGAGGGTGACAATTGTAGTGCTTCTTTGGCTGCCACTCTTGATCCACAAAACTCAACAATCAATCGCTCTCGTTCTCTATCTGTTGCAAGTTCGTGAGTAACTGAACGGCTTCGCTATACGTTACTTGTGCTGTCGTTTTTTGCAAGTGGTGCATCACGAACCATTTGTACTGAGGCAATGACCAGCCAAGGCGGACGGTTTCGCGGAAGATCGATCGCATGATTGCTTCTTGTTCAGGAGTGTATTCAGGAGTGCGATCAGGATAAAAAGCAGGCGGTTGACCTGAAGCAGACCGCTGAAATAACTGTGCCGGAAACTTTATTACCATCTCTGATAGCTGAATCGGAGCAGCATTCCAGTAGTCATTGGGACGAAGATACCAATCGGCTTCACTTAGATCAAATGCTGGAGGTGGTGAGGTGTAAAAGATCGCCTGCTGTCCCTGTTGTTCAGGCGGAATGTATTCGACAGCGGCAGCATGGTCAAGCCAGTATTTCTCGTCCTGAGTGAGCGATCGCGGCTTGAATCCAGTCGGCAATTTGAGATCGAGTAATCCTGCCTGCCAAAGCTGGCTGCGAGTTTCAAGATCAAGCTGCGGCATTCCTTCCCAAGTTTGACGATTTCTTGCTTGATTCGTTGTCCGATTGGCGGTGGATTTGACACCGAACCCTTTCGCATCAGCCATGTCGAGTTAGAGAATGAGTGTTGCCTCAATTGTCGCACCTCTTACTTCAATTGAAAGTTTTCTTATGTAAGTCAGATTGATTCTTATGTACAAAAAATGAGTTTCAATGGTAAATTTGTACATAAGAAATAAGCACTTTACATAAGAATTTTCTCGATCGCGTTGAGATTAGGTAATCAGAATCTCCACTAAATCTGTCTAAATCGCTTGCCGACATACCGACTCTTCAGCTTGCCATTCTCGCGCCAGTAAGCATACCAATACGGTCCATGTAACTCTCCATCGATTCCTGCACACTTACATCCTGCTTTCCCACACCGAACTAGCTCCAACTGATACAGTCGCGCGGCTCCGCCGATACCGTTAGGATCGTCGCTCCGCTGTGTTTCAATCACTTCGCGTCCTTTTGCAGTAACCGCTTCTGAATGCACTGATTGTTGCTCAAGCGATCGTACTATGTCGCCCAATTCGGCATAAAGCTGTTTTGCCTGCGCCAGAGTGAGTCGTCCGAATGCAGTCCGAAGTTTATCGATGTCAGGGCGCTTAGCCATCACTTTTGAACAAGGAGAGTAAATTGTCAACGCAACAAAAAGACATTTCGGTTGTAATTGAGCAGTCGATCAGCACAGAAGCCAATACACAAGAAAATTGGGACAGCGTGAGCATCTAGTTCTCCTAATTGCGATTCATCTCAGTGGAAGCGGTGTGACTGAGCCAATTGAGCCACTGTCGCAGTTCTAAATCACTCAGCAGCGTGAGACAGGTTTCGCTGAAGTGCTGCCAGAGAATCCAATCGACTTGCTCAACCGACCAGCCTAATCGGGCAATTTGCAATTCGATCTCGGCTAATAACAATGAGCGCTCCGATTGACTAACAAATGGGGAGGATTGCACTTGAGGCGTTCGCAGTTCATCCACTCGTTTCCATGCCATCGCTTCGGCAATCAGAATGGGATCACCAGAGTTAAGATATCGCTGCATTTGCTCAGCTCCTGTCTGACTTGACAAACTGGATTGAAGCTGATGCTCGATCGCGAGTTGGATTGCTTCTTCACACGCTTCTTGCTGTGCTTGAGCTTCAAGTGAATTCTCAATGTTGTTACTTACCGGGTTAGGACAAGAACCTTCATTAACAGAAGAATTACCGCCTGTAGTCGCACAAACCTGAAGTTCAGAATCGCTAGGATCATTGCTAGAAGCAGAATTACTGCCTTCGCCCTGTAATAAGCTTGTAATATTCTGAGAGCTTTTCTCTGGCTCTAATTGCTGTAGATTACCTAGAGAATCGCTCATGAGAAATTGAGGATGCCAAAGATCTCGATGACGATACAACGATCCTCCCCCGATTCGATATTGAAGTAATGCTTTGAATCTTTGTGTTGATTGACTGGGAAGAATTCCTTTTTCTAAGAGATCAGCGATCGCACTTCTAATCCGATCTCGTGCTGATTCTGATTGTTGTTGGTTCCAAGACGGAGCTTGATCGATCGCGCTTTCTAATTCTTCAGACTTTGCCTTAAACTTTCCTTTCTGATCCCCGTAATGAAAATAGTGACTTGATTGAATGCACCTTGCCCATTCTTCGGCTCGATGTTCAATTTCATGCTGGTGACGGCAAAACTCCTCATATCCCGGCAGTGACTTCGCGGTTTCAACAATCTCTTCAACTAGAGCACTTCCGACTAACGGTTGACCACCGGAGAGAACGTGATGAAAAATGTACGCTCTCATCGTAATGCGCCCCAACAAGCGATTGGTTTGACCACAGCCAGTCCAACCGAGTTCGATTTCTGCATTCAGATCATTGATAAACTTCTCCGCTTTACCAGAGACTCGAAACAATCGTCGTTTTGCTTGCTTGAGAATTCGCTTGAGCAGTTGAGTGTCAAGTGAATTCCGGCGTTGAGCAAAGTGCCAATATTCAACAAAAGTCTGCTGTGTGCTCCAAATGGGCTGAAATTCCACGTTCAACAAATACGACCCGACTTGCAGCGGCAGGCGGTGAGCATTGAACAGGCTTGGTGTTCCGTTCGCAACATAAGGCTTAGGGTTCGGAAAGGTTTCGAGCTGTCCGGGAACGATCTTGAAGCCAGAGTTTTCGAGCAGAGTCGCGACGGCAATCGCTAATTGCCAACTACTGTGAGCTTGCGGAAATGGAAAATAGAGATGTAATCCTCCGCTGTAGCTAGATGTGCAGACGATGGATTCGACTAACCCAAGCGGTTCTAATGCAGCAGCGATTCGACCAATTGCGAACGGGTCACGTTTCGGATGGTATGGGCTGCCAGCATCGATATCAATCAGACAGTACTGTGTTTCTGCACCGAAGCGAACACCATAGAGATATCCGCCCTGACGAATGAGACGATCTCCTAAAGGATGGCGAGACTCAGTTTGCCAGTTGACTTCTGCGCCAACACAAGGAAGTTCTGCCCAAATATAATCGTAACGATGTGGAAAAAGCGCGAGAAACTCATCAGTCCACTCACGCACGCTTTCAAGCGCGAAATGTTTTGTTGCCATAGCCCAGTAGTGAGTGAGTGTGAAGTCACCAAAAGCGATGTACTCAACACACTCGGTCGAAGATACTAGAATCCGATCTGTATAACACGAGCAGAATTCGGCTTTCGGCTTGTCAACAGTCTCGATCGCGCAACCCTTCTTAGTTTGTCAACATTGGCTGCAATCCTAACCCACCGTTGAGTTTGGGAAATGGTAGGTCAATCGATCCTAGAATCTACATTTGCGATCGCTAAAAATTACGTCTTATGATCCTAGAGCAGCGAAATATGGCTTATTACAAGTTCGTCATTGAATTCTAGAACTTCTGTCAACATTGGCAACAACTTGCAGTAGATGTAGCTTCAGTACGTTGGTCAAATGATTCTAGAATTTCAGTCAACACTGTCAACACTCTGAAAAATGCTCATAGTCAAGCACGCCCGTATTGTCAGGTTAACCGGAACGTAGAATAATCGTACTAGTTCAACTTTAAGAACGACTGCTTGCCCATGTACTCCCGTCATCGCTTCCCTGGTGAAATTATTAGCTACTGCGTTTGGCTGTATTACACCTTTCCGTTGAGCTACCGGGACATTGAGAAAATGATGCTGTATCGCGGCATTGAAGTCA
>NZ_JAMPLL010000064.1:0-10832 GCF_039962495.1 Leptolyngbya sp. AS-A5
CTCACGCGTTACTCACCCGTCCGCCACTAAAGACCGAAGTCTTCCGTTCGACTTGCATGTGTTAAGCATACCGCCAGCGTTCATCCTGAGCCAGGATCAAACTCTCCATGTTGGTGTTTGAATGGCTCCGAAACTTATTTCTGTTCCGGAAATTTCTCTTTCGCTTTAGCCTTGAAAATTCACTTCAAGACTTAAATATTAACGAGAGCTAATTGCTAATTCTGGCTTTCAAACTATGTGATTGTCTAGGTTCGTCGCGTCAACTTTCGTTTTCTAACGCTTTCTCACTATAGCACGAGGGTTAGAACTTTTGTCAAGAAAATCAAATCTCAGTCCGCAGATTTACAAGATGCTAGTTGTAGAATCTGACTTCCTGTTGAAGAAGGAAGGGCACCACTACATTTCTTCCAGTAGCACGGTGGTACGGTGAGGTGGAGGGTTACTGTAACTTCTTCAGATACAATTCAACCCTAAACTCAATTCTAAACAGTTGGGAATGAATACGAAATCACAATGCTAGCTTTGGACAGCATTTGTTGCAATGAGCGATGAGACTGCTTTTACCAATTCCTCCGGTTCAACCGGCTTCGAGAGGTGCATTTGAAATCCTGCGGCTAAGGCTTGCTGCTGATTGACCTCTCCAGCATAAGCAGTTAGGGAGATCGCTTTGAGGGTACCTCCTTGGTCCGGTGACCATTTTCTAATTTGCTGAATTAGAGAGTAACCGTTCATTTCTGGCATGCCAATATCGCATAACAGGAGGTCGGGAACTGACTGATTCAGGAGAAACAGTGTCTCTGCCGCCGAACTTGCTGTTGTCACTTGTGCACCTGCTTGGGTCAGGATGAATGATGCCAACTCGCGCATGTCCGCTTCATCATCCACCACCAAGACGCGAATTCCGGTCAAATCTACCGCAGCTTCTGCATTCTCAGTCTCTGAAGCGGGTGCCTGCTCCATCTGATTCAACGGCAGCCGAACGACAAAGGTTGCGCCTAGATCAGGTCCCAGGCTCTCTGCCCAAACGCTGCCTCCATGCAGTTCCACCAATTGACGCACGATCGCCAGCCCCAATCCCAACCCCCCAAAATGTCGGGTAGTGCCGCCGTCTTCCTGGCGGAAGTAATCAAATACGTGAGGGAGAAACTCTGGATGAATACCCTTTCCTGTATCTTTCACTTGAATTTGAGCATGAGTGCCAACTTGCTCTAAGCACACCTCGACTCGCCCACTAGACGGCGTGAACTTCACGGCATTCGACAGGAGATTCCAAACGACCTGTTGGAGACGGTTTGTGTCACCCAAGACGCTTCCTGAGAAGGAATTCAGGGTGGTTTGAATTTGAAGCTGTTTCGCTTCAGCCGCTAGGCGGACGGTTTCTAGAGCCGCTTCAATAGTGATGGCTAGATTCACGGGCGCAATGTTTAGGGACATTTTTCCTTGAAGGATGCGGGAAACATCGAGCAAATCTTCGATTAATTGCGCTTGCAGTTTCGCATTGCGTTCGATCGTGTCTAACGCTTGGTCAGTTTTGGTCGCGTTCAGGTGCTTCGTGCGTAACATTCTTGTCCAGCCAAGAATGGGATTGAGCGGCGTTCGCAATTCGTGGGACAGGACTGCCAGAAACTCGTCTTTGATTCGGTTAGCGGCTTCGGCTTTGGCACGATCGCGTTGAGCGATTTCATAAAGCTGGGCATTGTCGATCGCTAACGAGGCACGATGCGCCAATTCTTCAGCTAATTGCAGAT
Source organism: Leptolyngbya sp. AS-A5 (assembly GCF_039962495.1). Taxonomy (NCBI): domain Bacteria; kingdom Bacillati; phylum Cyanobacteriota; class Cyanophyceae; order Leptolyngbyales; family Leptolyngbyaceae; genus Leptolyngbya; species Leptolyngbya sp. AS-A5. The sequence continues at coordinate 1,749 of NZ_JAMPLL010000064.1, forward strand.
CTACTGCGGTGTAGCGTCGTCCAGATTCAGCCGAAATAAAGGAAATGACTCCAATAATTCGTGCTTGAGTTCGTAATGGTACAGTCATGACGGAATTGAAACCGACTTGCCGTAGGATCTCTAGATGTTCGGGATCGCGGGCAGCTTGGACGAGCAGTTCATCAGGAATCTCCGGCACGAAATCAGGTAGTCCTGTTCGCAAGGTTAAGGCTGCACCACGAGCAGCGTTCGGGTCTAGTGGATACTTCTCTTGCAACTGATGCGCCCATTCCAGTTTCGCAGGGTTGATGTGGGCAGTGGCGATCTGGTCAATGGTGTTATCCTCCTCAACGATATGAACGGTACACCAATCGGCAAGTTCCGGGACAATCAACTGGGCAACCCGCTCTAGGGTTGTTTGATAGTCCAGAGAAGAGGCGAGTACTGCACTGGCTTCGGAGAGAAACTGTTGGGCACGTTCTAACCTAACGCGTTCCGTCACATCGACCACATAGACGAGGATGCTTTCCACCTGGTGATTGGCGTTGATGGTTGGCAAATAGTAAACGTTGTAGTAGCCGGGACGACGATCGTTCCGTCCAGGAACATTCACTGCAAAGCTCGGTGAAATGAAGGGTTCTCCGGTTAAGTAAATTTGGTGAAAGACTTCGACTAGTTTTGGATCGGGCTGACCAAACAGATCTGGAATTGAATAGCCTAAATGTTGCTCACGGGTTAATCCGTTAATTTCAGCTAAGGCTTCATTGATAGCAATGAATCGTTGATCGGCATCCAATAAAGCCAAGCCGATCGGGGACGTTTCAAAGAGGGTTGCCAATTGCTGTTGTGCCGCTTCGGACTGGGAGCGAGCAAGGCGTTCGCGCTCTATCAGTTGCTCTCGTTCCTGCTCCGCTTGCTTGCGCTCTGTGACATCTGACACGAGCGATAATACCGAAGTCATTCGCCCCGATTTATCTCTGAGGCTGGAGTTATACCATTCGCAATGCACAACATTGCGATCTTTCGTGTAATTGCGGTTAGATGAAAAAATATGGGGCTCCTCACCATAAACCAACCGCTGACAGACATCAGAAACTGCTTCTAGGTCTGCTTCAAAGACAAACGGAATCTCAGTCAAAGATCTGCCCAGAATTTCTTCAGCTTTCCAACCCAAAATGCGCTCCGCACCAGCAGACCATCGAATGACTCGAAAGTTATGATCCCATTCCACGACTGCCATCGGTGTGTTTTCAACATGGAAATTGAGCTTTTGTAGAGTTTGATGCAATGTTTCTTCTGCTTGCTTGCGCTCTGTAATGTCAATCACAACGCCAATAGAGTGCTTCGGCTGTCCTTGAGCATCATAGGAAAACTGCCCTCTAGCTTCGACCCAGTGAACCGAGCCATCCGCCCAACGCAGGCGATATTCGTGATGGTACTCGGTTCGCTCCTGAGTTGCTCGTTGCAGCTTTGTCTCCGTTTCTGCTAAGTCATCTGGATGAACCCGACTTCTCCAAAGTTCGTAGCTCGGCTCATCTTCATCTGGCTGTAGATCCAGGATGGTGAAATGTCCTGCTGACCAGAGGAGCGTTCCTGTTTGCAGATCCCAGTCCCAGGTGCCCATCCGTCCCACTTTAAGCGCAAGTTGCAGGTGGGCTTCCCTTTCTCGTAATTCCGCTTCTGCTCGCGATCGCTCCACCGCCAGCCAGGTTTTTTCAGCAATGCGCTCCAGCAATGCCACCTCTTCTGCTGTCCACTGACGAGGAGCAACATGGTGCAAGACTAACAGTGCCTCAAATCGTCCTGCTTTGACAAGGGGAACACACAGCAGCGATTTAGTCTGAATTGCATCAAAAGCTGCTGCCCCTGATCCAGCCGTGCGAGGATCGCGATCGACATCCTCAACCACAACGGTTTTGCCCTGCTTCAGTTCTGTAATGATGTCTAAACCGAAGGAATTCATGCGGTGGCTACCCACAACGCTGATGACACCGTTGCAGTAGTCGTGATCGACGATGACGTATTCCTGGGTTGGATCAATTTCACCGTAGGTACAACGCGTGACATTGAAATATTGCCCAGTGGAACTCACCACTTGCCACATGATTTCTTCGGAGTGTTGAAAGGCACGAATGGCATCATTCAACTCGATCAAGAACTGTTGTTGTCTTTCTTTACGCTGAAGTTCTTGGAGTAAAACTTCCGCTTGCTGACGAGCTTGGACTTGGGCAGTGACCTCAATACCATGAATCAAGATGCTGTCGATGCAACCATCAATGTCTCTGAGCGGTAGAAACACAAAATTGAAAAAGCCTTCAACGAGATTGCCATCCCTATTTGAGTCCCAACGAGAGAAGCATTCCTCTTCTCGAATAATTTCTCCAGTCTGATAGACCCGATCGTAAATCTCAGAATATCCCTGACCTGCTATTTCGGGAAATACTTCGCGTGCCGTCTTACCAAGAATGTCTTCAGAGCGTCCGGACACAGTGAGAAACTTAGAGTTCGCAAGTTCAAAGACGTGATCAGAACCCGACAGCACGGCAAACATAGCAGGCACTTGCATCAGAATGTCTCGCAGCCGCTGACGTTCTTTTTCAGCTAATCGACGGCTCGCCTGTTCCCGCTCTAACAGGCGATCGCGTTCAGCTTCGATTTGCTTGCGTTCTGTAATATTGACCGAAACGCCCAGCATTCGCGTGGCCTGTCCAGCCTCATCGAGATAGACGCGTCCCTGACTTTTCAGCCACAGTATCGTGTCGTCAGGGCTGATCACTCGGTATTCCTCAGAAAAGGAGTGATCCCCCGCAATCGCTTGTTCCAGCGCTTGCCAGACGAGGGGTCGATCGTCGGGATGAATCACCGCACGAAACGCTTCTGCGGTACCTACGTGCATACCGAAAATCTCCAGCGCGTTTGGAGAACAGACCACTTGATTGGTTGTGAAATCGGTGTCCCAAGCAATCATTTCAGCAGATGCAAGCGCAAGCTGTAAGCGTTCCTCGGTCTGCCGCAGACTTTCTTCAATCTGTTTGAGTCGAGTCACATCCTGAAACATCCCAATGCCGATGGCGGGATGTCCATGCATGGCTGGCAGGGTTTCTCCCCAGCATAGGGTTGAGCGAATGCCGCCAGGCGTATACCAGTTCATCTCATAGTTTTCTAGCCGTTCTCCCTGAGCAATTAGAACGGCGGGCATTCTTTCGGTTGGGATGCGATCGCCATTCGCGTCGGTGCAGTAATAAACGTCGGTATATTCATCCAAAGATTTGTCTTTCGGTAAGTCACCCCCTGCCAATTCATTCGCAATCCGATTGGAAAAAGTAACTCGTGCGGTTTCGGGTTCGATAAATACGGTTGGCGTTGGCATTAAATCCAGCACTGCTTCCAACCATTTCTGCTGATTTTCCAGGGCTTCCGTTTGCTGTCTCAGTAGCGTTTCAGTCTGCTTGCGCTCCGTAATATCTTGAAACACCGCGACCGTCGCCAGAATTCGCTCCTGCTTATCTAAGATTGGACTTGAATTGACTGAAATAACGGTATAGCTGCCATCTTCTTGGCGTAGCTCCATTTCCTCTCGGATAATCACTTCACCCGTTTTGAGCGATCGCATCAAGGGATACTCATCCGGTGCATAAATCTGCCCATTCGAGCGAAATACTTCAAACGGGATAACGCGTACATAGTCCTCTAGCTCGCGAGTCTCTTCAAAGTCATATTTGACAATTTGTTTGGCTTGTTCGTTTGCGAGCACCAACTTGCCAGAAATGGCATCCGCGATGAAAACTCCTGCGGGCATCTGGTGCAGAACTGCCTCAAATTTTGCCCTTTCCGTTTCCAACGCTTGAAGTAATTGTTCTCGTTCCGCCTCTGCTTGCTTGCGTTCTGTCACATTGCGAAAATAAACGGCAATCCCTTCGGCAGAAGGATAAGCATTGGCTTCCAGCCAACACTGAACAGATTTTCCAAATTCTTCCCATGTCACCGGAACTTGTTCTGCCACGGCTTGATGCATCGCTTGATAAGCGACTCCACCTACCAGTTCAGGAAAAACGTCGTTCCAAACGTGTTTACCCAGCAATTCTTCGGGAGTTTTGTGCAAGATTTGAGCGGCTGCCTGATTGACATAGGTGTAGTGCCAGTCCCGATCGAAAGCAACAAAAGCATCGGTGATACTTTCTAGAATGGTTGCTACTTTGCGCTCAGTCGTTTGGGCACTCGTATTTAGCGCTTGTTCTAACCGTGCCTCTAACTCCTGCTTCTGACGTTGTAGGGCTGCATTTTCCTGCTCTTGCTCAAGAAGTTGGTTTTGAATCAACGCCACCGGAGCATCTGGTGCTGTGGATTCGTTAGAAGGCTCCGTTTCAAGATTGCGCGCAAAGTGTTCAACTACCTCAGAGCGAGAAATTCCTCGTTTTTGTGCTTCCTTGTCGAGCGATCGCCAGGCTGTACAGGTAAGCGAGATGCTAATACGTTGTTTGGTTTCTGAATCCCAATTTTGAACAAACTTACCTGTGGCATCGCGCTTCATAAAAGAGTTAACCGTATGCGTAAACGGAACACTCTATTAAATCTGACTTGCGCTCTCCTATATATCTTCCCTAAGGGCGAGGATCTCCATCTCGTCTAAACTCACTTAGAAATAAGAAAGAGTTGTGTTGCAAAAAGTTATAGAGTCAGCATTCCTGCTAAAAATCGACTTGCTGAGTCAGAGATTTTTAAAACATATTCAAGTTTGGAAGCGAATCAAATATACTCACTACAGTCCAATTATTGAAACGAGAAAAACAAAGGATGAACGACCCAGTTTCCAATCTTGACGCGCAAGAGATCAACATCATGGTTCAGGAGTCCTAAAAGCCAAAAACCCCACCGCGCAAACAGAAGGGGTCAATGGTTTTTATTCAGTCCGAGGATAGGACGGGAACGCTAACTAACGCTTTGGACAGGCTGAAGTTAGGTTACCCAGCTTTACTTGCTTTTTAGCCCAGCTATGACCTAGCTACGAAAAGCTAAGCCAATTTTAGAGGCTTTAGAAGCAATGCCGAAGAGGCAATGCTGTGTGCCAATGCTGTGTGCCAATGCTGTGTGCTATGCCAATTTTAGAGGCAATTTGCCAAAAGATGCAAGATTTTTAGCAAATTATCTAAAGCTGCATAGCTTCCTATCCCGGTAATACAGGCGTAGGGAGTTGATTATGAATTTGAGCATTGATGGAATCCGGGGGCAGCTACCATGAAAATAGCTCCCTCTCGACAATTTGAATCGATTCAGGACTGGCAGGATTCCTTCCTTGCCCTCTGGACTCATCGGTACGATTACCTCTGGGCAGAGCATCCTCATCCAACAGCGTCACCAAACTGGCAAACTGAAAGCCGCTACCCCCTTTCAGATCGTCTGATCCAGCAAGGCAGCTATCTTTACGGTGTCCGTTTTGGGCAACAGACCGACTATTTTCTGTTGGACATTGACCGAGGCAGCGTGTACCATCCCAGCCGAGATCCCCTGGCTTGGCATCGTATCTGCGAGTGCCTAGAGCGATATGGCTGGGTGAGGGCGATCGCGCTCACCTCCAGCTACAGCGGTGGACTCCATCTGTATTTCCCCTTCAAGCACCCCCAGAAAACCTGGGAGATTGCGTTGGCAGTGTCAACGATGTTAGAAAATGCAGGCTTCAAATTGGCACCTGGGCAACTCGAGGTCTTTCCCAACTGCAAGCCTTACGCTGCCAACGACGAACACAGCCTCTACAACGGGCACCGCCTCCCCCTGCAAGCCGGGTCTTACCTGCTAAACAGTGACCTCCAACTTATCTGGGGCGACCAGCAAACCTTTGTCCAGCACTGGCGATTCGCTCAAGCCCAAAATTGGGTCGATAAAAAGGCGATCGATCGCCTGATAAAAGTTGCCCGTCGCCAACAGTTTCGAGTTACCGGCAAAGCCAACCAGTTTCTCAATGATTTGAATGCTGAAATTGAACAAGGCTGGACTGGGCACGGGCAGACGAATCGATTGCTCGGACGCATCGCCATGCGCTCCTACATCTTTGCTCATGTCCTGTATGCCGCTGTACCGCTTGAAGGAGATGCCCTAGTTCAAGACATCGTTGCGATCGCGAGATCACTTCCTGGCTACGAGGACTGGTGCCGCCATCAGCATGAGATCGAAGAAAGAGCGAAAGAGTGGGTGCGATCGATTGAGCAGAGCCGCTACTTTCATTACGGTAAGAGCAAAATCCCCAAAGATCCCGATCCGGACATACCTAATAACCCAGAACCGAGTTGGAACCATCAACAACAAATGAGTGCAAGAGAACGAATCGAACAAGCCATGAGCGACTTACGGAAAAAAACAACGTTACCGAAGGGCATCACAGAACGATTTGATGCCCTCGTAGCTTATGGGATTAGCGGTGCTACTCTGTATCGTCACCGGGACTTATGGCATCCCCGTTACTTAGAGAATAATCAAAGCGACGATCGTCAAAGTGGTGTTGAGCAGGATTGCTTATGGAGAGCATCCTGCTCAACCAACCCCACAAGCTTATTGAGGGAAAATGGGTGTAATACCTTGACTGGAGAGGACTCTAGCTCCTTGCAAGAGCAGGAAGAAGCTGGGTCAGGGTGTAATGCTGGGAATACGGCAGCAAGTCCTGCTCAACATCGGGAGAAGAGCCCAAAAGAGTGGATTGCTCTCATTAAGCGCAAGTTGTCTCAAGTTCAAGAACAACGCCGTCAAGAGGAGGCACAGCGAAGAAACCGATTTTGGCAGGATGACCCAGATTAAGAGCGTGCTACAAAATTAGGTGTTTATCTTCAAAGTCAGAAGCAGCTACTGAACCCCTAGCAGGATTATCCATTTCCGGGTTTAGTCAGCGATTGCTATGGGAATTAATCCTTCCATCCGCTTGATCTGGTCGAGGGCTTCAGCCAGACTTGCTGACACTCGATGCACCTCAATTTGGGCGATTACGGGCGATCACCTGCCGAGCTAGTGCCTCCAGTGCTATCTTCTAGGACGCGGATAACACCCGGGGTTGTCGATCAATGGCCCAAAGCGAACTAAGGACATATCCTTCTTTTGTCCTTTAGCCCAACGATTACAGTTTGAATTTTAAGATTTTCGCCTTGGCGTAATTCCAGAAATGTGAATTTCCATATTTTCACCTTGCCGCCATTTCACCCAGGCAAAAAGCAGCAAATCTACCAATTCTGATTTATCTACTTCAATTCCTTGCCGTTTCAGCTTTAGCAATTCGTCTTCGACATCCAAATCAGTATCGCGCTGAATGTAATAAGTTCTTCCAACCCAGTCATTATTAGACCGTTTTCCAGTTGCAGGTCTTCCTCTACCTCTTTTCTGAGAAGACAGCTCTATCGGTACAGACGGTTGAGATGAATGAGACGAAATCCGCTCAGTTGGTACATCAGTACGATCTGCTATTGGTAACGATTCTGTGATTTCAATAGGGTTAGATGACTCTATGGTCTCTGTTTTTTTACGATTAGCGATCGCTTTAGCAAACAAGTTCTCTTTGCTCATCCCAAAATCTCCTTTCCGATAGCGCTATAGTCACTCCATGCAATTCTTGCTTTTGGATCGCGGCTTTCATACACGGGAACACCTGCTAGGGCTGCTTTCTCATAAGCAGCATACTCGCGAATTGATTTGCGAAAGATTGGGTATTCAGACAGTGCTTCTCGTGCTTGTTCACCCGTTTTGCGCGTTGGGGGCACGATCGTCAACAAAATTCGATAACGATTACGATCGCAATCCAAAGATTCGAGCAAATCTACTGTCTCCAACGTTGCCTCAATTGCAAGAATGTCAGGACTGCAGGGAATGATGAGCAAGTCACAACCTTCAACGAGAGCTTCTAAGTCCTCTTTCCCTGGTCGTGCTGCGGTGTCAAAGACAATATGCTCGTAGTTCTTGGTATGACGTGGGGATTGCATTAAATCAACGACTTTGAAGGGTAGTGATCCTCGACTCGCCCACTTCAGTGATGACTTGTTTGGATCACCGTCGATTAACAATGTGCTGTTATCTTGCGATAAGCAGCAGGCGATATGAATTGCGCTAGTTGTCTTTCCCACGCCACCCTTGGTAGAGGCAACGGTTATCAGCAAGGTTAGTTCCTCACGATTGATAGATAGCACACAAGTAACATTTCTTCAGATTTTCGTCAATTTGCATTTTTATATTTTTGAATTTATCTATTTTCGCCAATTCAATATTCTAAAATGGCGAATCTGAGTAATCCAGTCAAAGCTTTGTTACCGCACTGTAATACAGTCTTGTTACAACTTTGGACTATTTTTGGACTGATAAGCATACTACAACGACATTCAAACCTGCATTCTCTCGTTCATTCCAATGCCTAATTCAACCCAACTTATAATGACTCAATCCCCTCTATAGCTTGGAATTGAGCCATTATAAGTTGGGTTGAACTTCTGCGGCGGGCGCAGAAGCGCGATCGTACAGAAACCATCTTCAATAACTCAACCACCCTGAGTTATTGAAGAACTGAAAGTTCAAGTTAAATCGGGAGTGACAAACTGGATTGCTCCTCTCTTCTTTCCAACTTCGCTGGCTAAGGATCCACTTTTCTCCAGATCACTCACCCTAACTCTAACTTCAAGTCAATACCCCATCCCTTTGTGGGTAGGGTGTTGACCCCCTGTCTTTTACTAGACAATTCCAGAACCAGATTCACGGTGAGCGAAGTTGCACCAGTACTCTAACAATTTTGGCTGTCAAGAGCTCGCATGACTACTTAGACTACTTCAATTCTTGCGATCGGGTTCGTTTCTTTCACCTTTCCCGCTGCTGCGCCTTCGTTGGAGACTCACGTTTATTGTTTAATGCGTTGGAGAGTCACGATAAGCAGAGCAAGACCTAAGCTTTCTGCTGCAAGCCTCATGAAGTGAAGAAAGTGAAAAGCCGAACGCATTCACAGAAATGAATGCATTCGGCTCTTCTAATCAATACCCTGGCAGCTAGCTATTTTGACAAGAGGCTACCCTCTCACTATCGTCGCCGCAAATGCGTTTCACCACTCAGTTCGGGATGGATGAGCGTGGGGCCACACCGCCATCACCA
>NZ_JAMPLL010000065.1:0-10339 GCF_039962495.1 Leptolyngbya sp. AS-A5
AAGATTGGCGAGAAATTGCTTGCTTGAAAGTTGCTGCGTAATATTGAGCAACGCCGAATGTTCAGGCATTATTGTACTTAATTTTGAACATAAGCGGTTAAGTTGATGATACCCGACACAGTGCTTAATACTTCAAACCCTTACCATTTCTGCGACACAACCGCAGGCTGTTTTAGTACAGTCTGTAAGGCTTGCAGAAGTTCTTGAATTGTGTAGGGCTTAGCGATAAAGTGTTTGATCCCACTCACCTCTCTCAATTTATCGTTAGACACAAATCCACTGATTGCGATCGCTTTGAGCCCTGGCTGTATTTTTTGTAGGGTTTGAATTGTTGTTGGTCCATCCATAGATGGCATCATCATATCGATCAGAGCGACAGCAATCTTATCTTTGTGTTGGGCATAAAGCGCAATGGCTTCAATTCCATCATTAGCTACTATAACCTGATAGTTATAGGCTTCCAGCGCCGCTTTGGTTGTTTCTAAAATTTCTACTTCGTCATCTACGACAAGAATCCATTCTGAATTTCCGTCAAGCAGATTCGAAGGCTCCGCTTGTGGGGCAACGGTTGCTTCTGTGGCTGGTAAAAATACTTTAAACTCAGTTCCTTTACCAACCTTGCTGAATACATCTATGAATCCTCCATGGCTTTTTACAATGCCTCTTACAGTAGAAAGCCCTAGTCCTGTCCCTTTACCAATCTCTTTCGTGGTGAAAAACGGTTCAAAAATTCTGTCTATCACCTCGATTGGCATTCCGGTTCCTGTGTCTTTTACACGGAGTCCAACATATGGACCGACAGATGCATCAAGATTCATACGAGCATAGTGTTCATCTATAAATAGGTTTTCAGCAGAAATAGTGAGTGTACCACCATCCAGCATGGCGTCACGACCATTGACGACCAAATTCACCAGCACCTGATGTAGATGAGTTGCATCTCCAGAAACTGACCAAAGCCCTGGCTTCACATCAGCTAGCACTTGAATCGATTTAGGAAACGTCTTCTCAGCAATTTGTTTTACTTCGTAGATCAGAGGCTCTACTTGTACGATCTCTCGATTACCCTCTATCCCGCGAGTAAATTGAAGCACTTGCTTGACAAGCGCAGCACCACGTCTAGTATTCGCTTCAACGATTTTGAGCAAATTCTGGCTCTGCTCGTCAGCATTGGGAAACTTCATCTGTAACAGTTGTGCTGTACTGAGAACGGGGGTCAGAATATTGTTGAGATCATGGGCAATACCACCTGCAAGGGTACCTAAACTCTCAAGTCGTTGAGTTCGCAGAAATTGGCTTTCGAGCTGTTTCTTTTCAGTGATGTCTGTATTAACCGTCAAAAAAGATGTGGGTTGCCCGTGTGCATCACGCATTAGAGTCCAACGGCTAGCAACAATGATTTCTTTGCCTTGCTTATTGACTTGATGCAATTCACCTTGCCATGTACCACACTCGATTAAACTTCTTTCAGCAATTTCAAGTTGCTTGAGTGAGCCTGGTTTATATAGAAGTTGACTCGCGTTTTGGTTGATCGCCTCTTCAGCGTTCCATCCGTAGAGATGCTCTGCACCTTTGTTCCAATACTGAATGTTGTTATCCAAATCTCGTACTAGAATGGCATCGGTTGTAACGTTGAGTAGAGCTGCCTGTTCCCGAATCTTGTCTTCTGCCTGCTTGGGCTGAGTTAGGTCAAGGACAAAGCCAACAATCGCCTGCTGAGATTCATCAAGCACAGCTCCGCCAATCATGACAGGAATGCGGTGTCCATCCTTGTGAAAATATTCTTTCTCAAAAGCACTAAACACTCCAGTATTGGTTAATTCTGCCACTGCAGCTTCATGGAGATGCATATATTCTGGAGGTGTCATTGCTTGCCAGTTTAAGTTCCCAGCTTTCAAGTCAGCACGATCGTATCCCACGATTTGGAGGAAGGCATCATTGGCATCGGTGATGCTGCCATCTGTCATGCTAAAAATAACTCCAATGACATTGGATTCAATCAACCGTCGAAATCGAGCTTCACTGCGCTGTAGTGCTCTAAATGCTTGCTCGCGTTCTGCTTCTACCTGCTGGCGCTGTTGAATTTCCTTTTCTAGCCGCTCATTTTGTTCAGTCAATCGCTTGGTCAGGTTTTGTAGCCGAACGTGGGTATTGACTCGTGCTAAAACTTCCTCATGATTGAGTGGCTTGGTGATGTAATCGACTGCTCCAAGATTTAAGCCTTTGACCTTATCGACGTTATCGCTAACAGCCGTCAGAAAAATGATCGGAATTTCTTGTGTGGCTGGGTTTGCTTTTAGGCGACGGCACGTTTCAAAACCGTCAATTCCAGGCATGAGGATGTCTAGCAAAATCAAATCAGGTGGAGCATACTCTGCTAGAGCGATCGCTCTTTCCCCATCTTCAGCCACCACTACTTTGAAACCAGCAGCCTCTAGTAAGTCGAGCAACACCTCTAAATTCGTGGGTGTATCATCCACGATCAAAATGACATCTTCTTCCACAACGCCTCTGTTCATTAGAAATACCTCTTAAAATTGCTGCAAAAATTCCAAAATTTGCCGTCCCTTAAATTCTTTGGCAAGCTGCCGCAAATGGGTGGCAAAAGGGCTCCACTGCTGATTCGACTCCTCTAGTTGTGTCGCTCGTTTGGTAATGGCTCGTAAATCTCCTCGCATGACTAAATCTAGAAAAATAGCAATCTCTTCTGCCGGTGGAATTAGAAAGTTAGGGGAAACTGAGGAAGAACTGGCTTGGCTGTTTTCCTGTTTGTTACTCTCTCCAAAGGGTTCTCCAATTTCACTCTCATTCTCGTAGATCCATTCCAGCTTCAGGTGCTCCTGCAATTTCTGGAGGAGATCGTCTTCTCGAATAGGTTTCGGTAGAAAATCGTTGCAGCCCACCTTGAGGCTCTGTTGCTGATCGAACTCAAAGACGCTAGCCGAGATTGCAATCACCACGATGTCTTTGAGGGCGGGCATTAATCTGAGCCGACGGGTCGCCTCAAAACCATCTAGATTTGGCATCACCAGGTCAATCAGGACGGCATCGGGCTGAAACGCTTGCGCCTTGTCTAGTCCATCTTGACCATCTACCGCATCTAATACGTCAAATCCGATCGGCTCTAGGAAGTTGATGAGGACAGAGCGGTTCGTCGCTTTATCGTCTACAACTAAAATTCTCCGCTTGTTGCCTTTGACTCCAGTAATCGTGCGCTGTAAGCCATGAGCCGTAGCTGCCGATGAATCAATGGCTAGCAGATCTAAATCAAACCAAAACGTGCTGCCTACCCCCAAGGTACTCTTGACCTGAAGCGTTCCGCCCATCATCTCAACCAGTTGACCGCTAATCGCTAATCCTAACCCTGTTCCTTCTGGCTTGCGACTATTTTCACCGACCTGTTGAAACGGCTTGAAAATCTCATCAAGTTGATTCGTGGCAATGCCAATGCCGGAGTCCTCGACTTGAAAGCGAAGCTTCTGCTCGTGATAGCCTACCTGAAAGGAGATCGTTCCTGTTTCAGTAAATTTGACAGCATTGCCCAGCAGGTTCAGCAAGACCTGGCGTAGGCGTTTGGCATCTGCCCGAATCACCTTGGGCAGAGGAGACAGCGGTTGATAAATTAACGAAACTCCTTTTTGTTCAGCTTTAATCCTGCAAATTTCTGCGATGCTTTGTAAGAATTCAGCAAAATTAAACTCCTTCGGATACAGCTCCATCTTGCGGGCTTCAATTTTGGAAAGATCCAGAACATCATTGATCAGCGTCAGCAAGTGTTCCCCGCACTGGTGAATGATCGCAATGCGATGCTTTTGCTGTTCGGATAACGATCGGTCTTTTTGACTAATTTGGGTATAGCCCAGGATGCCATTGAGAGGTGTGCGGAGTTCGTGACTCATGTTTGCTAGAAACTCGCTCTTGGCTCGGTTCGCGGATTGAGCTATTTCTTCTGCTCGTTGACGATCGCGCGCCTCTTGCCGAAGTTGCACGGTTCGCTCTTCGACTTTCGCTTCCAGCGTTTTACTATATTCCTCTAGCTGTTCGTGCGATTGTTTCAAATCAGCATTGGCAGTTGCCAAATCTTGGTAAAGACGGGCATTCTCAATGGAGATTGCCGCCTGAGAGGATAAAAGCTGTAAAACTTCCACTCGTTCTGCGGTAAAAGCACCCGTTGTGAGATTGTTTTCTAGATACAGAATCCCAATCAGCTTTCCTTGATGAACGATCGAGGCACACAAAACAGATTTTGGCTGGTGATCAAGAATATAGCTATCCGTTGTGAACATTCCCTCACGGGTGGCATTATTCAGAACCACATTCTCCTGAGTTTGCCGCACATAGTTGATGATGGATAGTGGTAGCGGGCTTGTCTCTACAGCAATAGATTGTTGAACGATGATCTCGTCTTGATTAATACGTCCAGCAGCTTCAATGAAGAGTTTCGAGTCTTTTTCTAAAATTAGAATTCCTGTTTCTGCACCTGCATTCTCAAGCAAGATCTGCATCAATTTTGTCAGCAGCTTGCTTAAAACAATCTCACCCGAAAGAGCTTGTGCTGCTTTCATGACAGCGGCTAAGTCCAGGTTGTGATTAGCGTCAGGATAATTTGTCGTTCTTTGGGAAATTGTCGCTTTTGTTCCGCTCCTAGTTGAAGTCCTGGGTAAAAACTGAGGATATTTTTCTTCTAAATGCTCAACTTTAGCTTGAGCACCCCAAACCTGATAAGCATAATGCGCCTTTTGTAGATAGAGTTGGGCGATCGCATCTCTTCCCCATCCTAAATAACATTTACCTGCCAGCTCATACGCCAGTGCTTCTTCATTCAGATATTCGTTTTCTTTAGCCAGAGCAATGGCTCTGTCATACATCTCCATTGCTTCTACTTTTTCATCTAAAACTCGATGCCGCTCTGCTTCTACTAAATAGAATTTGTGCAGATAATTCATGGGCGCATGATGCGCCCAATTCTGCATTTTTTCTTGATTAGCTTTTACTCTGCCAAGAATGTCTTGTTGTTCTGACTGGGGAGCGTCAGAATACACTGCCAGCCTAACTAAAGAGTCATAGAAATGGAAGAGAGAAAGATGAGGTGTTGCGACAACTGCGTCCAAATAGTTTTCTTCGAGCACAGCATTTTCGATCGCTTCTGAGTAATTTTCAAATAAATAACAAAGTAAAAGTTTATTCAAATAGGTGTAAGCGATCGCTGCTCTGTCGTTTGCTTGCTCGTGTAGTGGTAACCCTATTTGTTCATCGTAGGCTTCACCCTGGAGACGGCAAGGATTTCCACTTTGCCCCAGCAGATTTAAGGTAGCCTGCCAATAGATTTCGTGATAATTAAGTGCTGTTTTTTGCTTGATTTTATCAATTGCATCCCTATTGATTGCCATCTCTCTTGCAAGGGCAGTCAATTCTTTGCCGCTGTAGTAAGCGAAATAGGAGTTCACTAATAGACCAAAAGCACCAAATTCTAAATCTCCTGTCTCCATCCCAATAGAATAGGCTGACCTCAAAGGCTCTAGCGTTTTTCTCAGATGTTCTTTCCAGGGTCGGATAAAGATATTGACGATGACGATCGTTTTAGCTTTAATTTCTTGAGTATTTAATTTTGACAGCAGATTTAAAGCTAATTGACCAAACTGATAGCCCGAGTCAATATCTCCCACAACTCCGCAAAGTAGAAGACCATAATTGGCATAAGCAGTAGGAGAAACAGGAGCATTACCGTGTTGGACTGATAGATCGACTTGTTTACACACCGCCAATGGCAACAGTGTAGGAGCAGCAATATAGGCGGGAGCAAAGATACTTGCTAAAAGTTTAATGGCTGCTAGTTTGTAGGGATCGCTCATTTGAGGCAGATCGACTAACTCCTCAATTCGCCTCCCATTCAAAGTCGCCGCAGTTTCGGAAAGCGCTTGTCCAATATCAGATGGAACTGGATTTTCGGGAAAATTCACTCCCAACAGCTTTAAGGCTTGTAGTGCTGTATTAATTGCTTCTAGCAGTTTGTTCTGCAATACATGAGCTTGAATCTGAATCTCATATACTTTCACTTTTTCCAATAAGGTTTTAGCGCAGTTTTGCACGATGTCAACGAATCGCTGTACTGCTTCAAAATCACTGCTTAAATATGCCGACTCTGCTGCTTCGGTGTGCAGTGCTAATGTGAGTTCGTACTGATGATTCCAGCTATCTTCAACTAACAACTCCATCCCTGCTTGCAAATATTCAACAGATGCAACATAAGCCATTGCTGCCTTTGCTTTCTGACCTGCCATCAAATTAAGCTGAGCAATTCTGTCTTGTTCTACTCGATCGGCAACTAGCTCAATCCCTAAGTTGAAGTGATCGACAATCTCAAATATCTTTTCTGATAACGTCTCTGACGACGTGTTTTGCCAAAGCAAACGACCAATTTGCAAGTGAGTTGCTTGCTTAGAACTATCATCAATCAGCGCATACGCAGCTTGTTGCACCCGATCGTGGAGAAATCTAAATTCCAGACTTACTAAATGTGCATCAATCAGGTCTTCAGATACAAGCGTTAATCCAGAAGTTGGTAATACTAAGCCTTCTTCAATCGCTGCCAACAGGTTTTGATAGGTAACGGCTGGCGGTCGCTTATCGATGATTGAAAGCGTCTGTAAATCAAACGTGTTACCCATACAAGCAGCTAACTGCAACACCTGTTGAGTCGATTCAGGCAACTTTCGCAACTTCTGAATCATCAATTCAACAACATTATCGGTAATGCCGATTGCCTCAATTTGGGTAATGTCCCACTGCCAACTAGGTTCACCGACCTTTAATGGAACCGAGAACGTCAACAGACTCTCTTGATACAGCGTTTTGAGAAATTGATTGACAAAGAAGGGATTTCCCGACGTTTTGCGGATGACTAATTCAGCTAATGGCTGGACAGAAATTGCATCACGATGCAGCGTGTCAGCAATGAGATGGCTAATATCTGCGAGGGCTAAAGGAGCTAAGGTAATTTCATGAATGACAACAGATGTCGATCGTAGTGAATCGAGTGTCATCATTAAGGGATGACTTGGACTGACTTCATTATCTCGATAAGCTCCAACCAAGAATAAATAACCTGTTTCTGCATCGGTTAGAATCACCTCTAGCAGCTTCAGTGTGGCAGAATCAACCCATTGCAGATCATCCAGAAACAGGACTAGAGGGTGCTCTGGTGAGCAGAAAACACGGATAAAGTTTTGAAAAACGAGATTAAGTCGGTTTTGTGCTTCTGTTGGTGCAAGATCCACAGTAGCGGGTTGCTTGCCAACAATCAGTTCCACGTCTGGAACTACATCAATAATGACCTGAGCATTGTTACCCAGAGCGTCTAAAAGCTTGGTTCGCCATTGAGCCAGTTGTGTTTCGCTCTCAGTCAGCAGTTGTTTCACTAAGGACTGAAAGGCACTAATCATTGCAGAGTAAGGAACATTGCGCTGGAATTGGTCAAATTTACCAGAGATGAAGTATCCTCTAGCGCCAACGATCGGTTTGCGAACTTCATTGACTAATGACGATTTTCCAATGCCAGAGTAACCCTTAACCAGCATGGCTTCCGTTTTGCCAGCACTGACGCGATCAAAGGTCTGCATTAACAAGCTCACTTCGCGATCGCGTCCATAGAGCTTTTCTGGAATCAAAAATTGGCTAAATAAATCGAACTCTCCCACCTTAAAACGGGAAATCGTGCCAGAAGATTGCAGCATCTCTAGACACATTTCTAAGTCAGTCTTCAGCCCTAGCGCGCTCTGATAACGGTCTTCTGCCGTCTTAGCCAGTAGCTTCATAACAATGTCAGACACCGCCTCTGGAATATCTGAATTGACCAGATGAGGCGGGACTGGTGCTTTAGCAATGTGACAGTGAATGATCTCCAAAGTATCAGTTGCTTGAAACGGCAATTGCCCAGTCAACATCTCATAAAAAGTAACGCCTAGAGAATAAAAGTCAGTCCGGTAGTCGATCGAGCGGTTCATTCTCCCGGTCTGCTCGGGAGACATATAAGACAGCGTTCCTTCAAGAACGTTACTAGTCGGCGAATTTTCGCTCGGCAAGCGTGTAGAAATCCCAAAATCAATCAGCCTGATTTCACCCGTTTTCTGATTAACGAGAATGTTGTCAGCTTTAATGTCTTTATGAAGAATACTTTGCTGATGAAGCTGCGCCAGAACTGAAGCTAAATGAATTGCGATTTGTAAAAATTTGTTTAGTTCAAATCGTCCTACCGCGATCGCCTTCGCTAACGATTCTCCATCAAAGTCAGCTAGGATGAGCGCTAACCCATTTCGGTAGCTTTCTAAGGCTAATGGCTTGACAACTTCTTCGATCTCTAAGTCTTGAAGAATTTGATATTCGTGTCTTAACCGAGCCAATTGGTCGATCGTTGGATACTCAGCTTTCAGCGTTTTGATAATGACGCTCGTTGGTTCCAGGTTGCTGTTAGATGTCCTCTTAGCCCGGTAAACGTAGCTGGCGAATCCTTCATGAAGGACTTCGAGCAGGGTGTAGCCAGCGATCGTAATACTCATCTTTTTACAAACGGATACTCTTAAATGTTGAATACTCGACTTTCCCCATGTTAGGTATGGAACGAGTAATTTGATGAGCTTGTGAACGTGATAAAATGGCCTGTCTCTTTCCCTAGAATAGATGACAAGTATTAAAGACTACAGGGAGACAATAATACTTCACCAACGGACATGACTTGGCGCGAGGTCAACCTAATTCGCACGGGCATTGTCAACTTAACCGTGATTATTCAAAATCAAGCACAATCATTCCTGAATCGTCAGGTTCGCTCAATTCAAGCAGCAGTTTTCAGGCAGGCAATTTCTTGCCAATCTTGAAATCGCTGGCGTAGTTGTGCGCGGTAACGTTTTGCACTCAGTTGATGCTGTTTCGGGCGAAAGTAATCTCGAATCGGTCCAAAAGCTGAGAGAAATCGTTGGGCTGGCCCGGGCGATTTGAAGTGTCGCATTCGTCGCTCTCGTGTTCGTGTAGGTTGATGGGAGTTCTCGACTCGATTATTCTAGTCCTTATATGCTGCCGATGCGCCACGCGCTTCATCATCTGCTTCTTTGCCGCTTCATCGCTCTTGAGCTTGTCACCGTGAAGTTCTGTAATAGGTCAGCCACAGAATCAGGGTTTCAGATGTTAAGCGATGTTTCATCACGAATATCACTTTTGGTAATTCATGTCCTACAACATCCTTAATGGCGGGAGAAATGTAGCTGAGATGTACGCGAGCGTTGCTTCATCTAACTTAAAGATTAAGTTTCGGGCTACTCAACATTCTGGGTCACCAAAACGTGGAAAGAGCCCTGAGGCTGAACATTTACGGCACTATCTCCACTGCATTGTAAAGCGTTGTGCTACTCAAAATCCGAGGAGATGCTAGACATTCATTCGATTGCCACTTCACTATCTAAGTTCAGGGAATTAAGGAAGCTAAAATCTGCCTCGCGTTGGATACAGCACATTTATCGGCTCCTGTAGTTTCTATACTATTGAGCTGTCAGAGAAAGCTTCCAAGCTGGCTGAATGAATTGAATTGATATGATTATTGGAGTGTAAATTATGAGTTTAGAAGAGAGAGCAAAAGCGGCTGCTAAAAATATCGAAGGCAAAGCACAAGAAGCGATCGGTAGCATGACGGGTGATCAGCAAGCGCAAGTAGAAGGTAAGGCAAAGCAAGCCGAAGCTGAAATGCGAAATGCTAAGGAAGATATCAAAGACAGTGTTAAGAACATTGTTGATAAAGCCTAAGCAGGTTAATGCATCAATTGGTGCTACTTACACCGTAGGGAATGAGTTGCTTTGCCTACTCCCTCTTGTGTAGGGTGCTTGCGTGACTCAAGGCACTACAGCCTGAGCGGCACTATCAACTTAACCGAGAAGATTCAAAATTAAGCACGGAAATCTCTCAATCGTCAGTCTCGCTCAAGTTTACGCAGCATCTTTCACACAGGTAATTTCCCGCCAATCTTCTAAGCGTTGGCGTAACTGTTCTCGATATCGTTTTGCACTCAGTTCCTGTTGCTTGGGATGGAAGTGTCCTCGAAGCGGTCCAAATGCTGATAGAAATCGTTGCGCTTGTCCGGGCGATTTGAATCGCCCCATTCGCCTTTCTCTGATTCTTGTGGGCTGGTGGGAGTTCTCCGCCCGGTTGTTCAATCCCTTGTGCTGTCGATGTTCCACACTTGGCATCACCTGTTTCTTTGCGGCTTCATAGCTTTTCAGTTTGTCGGTGATAATCACCCATGGCACAAAGCCTTGTTTCTTCAGCAGCTTACGGAAAAATCGCTTCGCTGCC
>NZ_JAMPLL010000066.1:0-10201 GCF_039962495.1 Leptolyngbya sp. AS-A5
AGTTAACAACAGTTCTTTTCTTTAATTATTTATAGTAAACAACAACAAATATTAGGACAAACATCCTATTTTGTGGAATAATAACTGAAAGCTGTTATTTAGCGTCTTCAGTGTCTACAAAGTGAAAGTACAAAAAGTCAGGCTTTTATCTGAGCAATTGACATGGATGGTGTTGGGAGATGATTTCCTACCAGTTGAGCCGATCGAAGAATACTTGAATTATTTGCGAAACGTTGAGCGATCGCCCCACACGATCAAAGCGTATGCGTTTCACCTCAAACTGTACTGGGACTACCTGCACGATCGCCACTTAGACTGGACAGCCGTGAGTGTCGTGGAACTAGCAGATTTCATGTCGTGGCTCAGAAGTCCAAGCCCAATCGATGTCGTTTCGATGCAAGAGCAGCAAGCAAAGCGGACAGAATCGACGATCAATGCGATTTTGACCGCTGTATGTATGCTCTATGATTTTCATGAGCAAGCCGGAAACGCACCGCATATTCCGCTTTACCGATCGCGCGTCATGCCAGGACGACGATACAAAAGCTTTCTGCACCACATCACTAAAGGCAAACCTGTTAGAACTCGGCTGCTCAAGCTCAAAGTTCCAAGACGCGCTCCCAAAACGTTCCCAGACTCGCAAATGGAGCAACTCGTTTCTGCGTGCGATCGCATCCGCGACAAGTTCTTACTCTGCGTTCTGGCAGAAAGCGGAATGCGAATCGGACAGGTGCTGGGATTGCGGCACGAAGACATTCAATCCTGGGACAATCAGATTTTGGTGATTCCACGCGACAACAACGCCAACGGCGCTCGTGCAAAAAGCAAAAACCCCAACACAATCCATGTTTCCAAGGAGTTGATGGGGTTGTACAGCGAGTATTTACAAAAAGAGTTTATGGAAATTCTGGGCGACAACTTTAGCGATTACGTGTTCGTCAATCTGTGGAAAGGCGATCTGGGTTCCCCGATGACCTACAACGCCGTGATGGATTTGTTTAATCGACTCAAAAGGAAGACGGGAATCGCAATTGCTCACCCCCATATGTTTCGACACACTCATGCGACCGCGTTGATTCGAGAACGCACAGAGATGGTGTATGTGCAAAAGCGACTCGGACACGCCAGCATCCAAACCACCAATGACATCTACGTTCATGTCAGCGACGAGGACATGAAACAGGAATATCACAGATATTTGGAGCAAAGAAATGAAATTAGCAAAACGGAAGAAGAACCTCCCGACTCCGATTGAGCCCGCTCTCTGCTGCCCGAATTGCGGCAGTGACCAGTATCGCAAAAACGGCAGGAATAAGTCATCGAATCGCACTCAGATTTATCTGTGTAAACAGTGCCATCGAGACTTTACGCCTTCAGAACCCGTAGCGTTCTTCGTCGTCGATCCACAATCCGAGTATGTAAAAGACGTTTGGGATTGCCGCCGCTTGGGATTGCAAGATGGAGTCGGCAGATCGAGCTATAAGCTCAATTTCACGCAACTGAGTCAACCTTGGCTAAAGGACACCGCCAAGCTGTTTCTCAAGGTATGCCTTAGTTCGATTGAGTTTTCATCAGCTCAAGAAAAGCTGTACTCGTTGAGACGCTTATCGCGGTTTCTTGTTCAGGCTTACCCGGACATCGCGCCACACGAAATCAATCGAACGATCATCACTGAATTCACGATTCATCTCGCCAGCGCTCGTCTCGCTCCAATGACTCGTTATAAAGTTCTGTGTGATGCCAAGCTGTATTTCGATGCGTGTTATCAGAATGAATGGCTTGATGTCAGTAGGTATCTAGTCCGTCAAGAGGACTTCCCGAAACGTCCAAAACACAAGCCGCGTTATATCCCCGAAGAAGTGATGCAGCAGCTCAACCAACACATCGGCGACTTGGCTGAGCCAGTGATGCGAATGGTGCTGGTGCTGCAAGAGTGTGGGATGCGAATTTCTGAACTGGTTAATCTAAACTTTGACTGCCTACTGCAAGACACGACTGGCGATTGGTTTTTGCGGTACTACCAGTTCAAGATGAAAAAGGAAATCACGATTCCGATTTCGCGTGAAGTGGTGCGGGTGATTCAGGAACAGCAGCGTTACATTCGCGCTCATCTCGATCCGCAGTTCAAGTATCTCTTCTGCTCGAATGGCGGAGTGCGGCGACCGGGATTCAAGCCTGTCCCTCGCGTGATGGCGCGTAAAACGCTTCCGGCTTATCTCAATTCCTTAGCCGAGCAACACAACATCTGTGACCAGAACGGCAAGCGGTGGCACTTCCAGACGCACCAGTTTCGCCACACAGTCGGAACGCGCATGATCAATAACGGCGTACCGCAGCACATCGTTCAGCGCTATCTCGGTCATGAGTCACCAGAAATGACAGCGACCTACGCTTTCATCCACGACCAGACCATGAAAGCCGAAATCGCTAAGTTTCAGGGCAGAGTAGTGAACATCGCGGGTCAAGTCATGGAACCGAACGACATCGAAGCCGATGACGACGAGTTGCAGTGGTTTAAGCGCAACATCAGCGCTCAGGCGCTTCCGAACGGTTCCTGTGCTTTACCGACAATTTCTCAAGGATGTCCACACGCGAATGCTTGCCTGTCTTGCACTCATTTTCGGACAACTGTTGAACACCTAGGCGAACACAAAAAACAACTCAGACAGACCGAGAAGATAATTGAAAAGGCGACCGCGAACGGCTGGGTTCGTCAAGCCGAGATGAACGAGACGGTTAAAACCAATCTGAAAAACATCATTGCGGGACTGGAGGGCGAAACCGATGACGGTAAAGCGTAACACGGATGGTTTGCG
Organism: Leptolyngbya sp. AS-A5; assembly: GCF_039962495.1. Classification (NCBI taxonomy): domain Bacteria; kingdom Bacillati; phylum Cyanobacteriota; class Cyanophyceae; order Leptolyngbyales; family Leptolyngbyaceae; genus Leptolyngbya; species Leptolyngbya sp. AS-A5. Next base: position 2,817 of record NZ_JAMPLL010000066.1, read on the forward strand.
TCAAAACGCTCGGAAAAAACGACAAGAAGCGCTCGACAAGGTTGAACAAGGAATTCGACAACTCCTTAAAGAAGGAAAGACTGTTAACTTCAACACAGTTTCTTTAACTGCGGATGTTAGCAAGGCTTTCCTGTACAAGGAAGTCGCGATTAAAGAGCGAATCGAACACCTGCGCCAGCAGGGTTCCGCGAAGAAGGAACCTAAGCAGAAAGCCTCAGATGCATCTAAAAATGCAGTTATTCAAACTTTGCGCGACCGCATCAAGGCGTTAGAGGCAGAGATCAGGGACTTGAGAAAACAAAACGAGGTATTTGGTGCACAGGTTTTGAGGGCAAGAAATCTAGATCAGCAGGTAAGCGGACTGCAAAGAGAGAATGACCAACTGCGTCAGCACCTGGTCTCAACTTATCAAGCAGACATTAACGAGTCTGACAATTCCGACCTCGCTGCTGAACTTGTCAAACTTGGTGTTCAACTGAATACGACGATTAAACGAGCCGTTCAAGAAGCGCCGAAGGAGGTTCTATCAAAGGCTCTAGAATCGCTCAAAGAGGCAAGTGTAGAGCGACGAGTCGAGAATCCGTCAGGTTTCTTCTACCGCGCTGTAACAGATGCCTGGAAACCTAACGAGGAATATGAGCAAGGAAATAGTAACACTGCGTTTAATGAGTGGTATCACCTAGCGCATGAATTTGGATTGGTACAGGCTGCAACTCAGATCGAGGGAATACAGTGCGTTTTAATGGATGGTAAGTGGATCGCTTTTGAAGAGGCAGCCAGTAAGTATCCCTCAGAACACTTTAAGAGATAAACCTAGAACTATAAGATATGCGCTTAGGAGCTAACACCCTATATGTAGCGTCTTTTGTCTACTCATGTCTCTGCGGCACTAAATAGGTTGAAGGATATTGTCAGCTTTTAAGCTTCACCTTAGACGGCCGTCAAAAAACTTATATTGCACGATCTCGGTTGGAATGCTACGATCCAATCTGAAAAGGCGGTGTCCTCGTCAAAGTTCAGCCGCCTCTTCATCTCTATTCTTTGACCCCTTGTCTTCACAAAGGAGGCCATTTTTCATGTCTAATTATATCTCAAATGGTCAGATTGACAATAGGGCTGCTCCAGATCCAGTGTTGAAGCTGGATCTGGGTGCAGTCCGATACCCGTGGCTTATCCCTGTAATGCCCTCTAGAGCAGCTCCCACTATGTCGCTTTTACCACCGCACCAATCAGCACCCACCGCACGCTGTATCGGTCTAACCCAAAAAGATTGTCAAATTATTATAGAGGTTAGCAAAGCGCCGAACGGGATATCGACCAAAAATCTGAGTGAACTCACAGGTCTTTCCAGGTCAACAATCGGGGAGAAAGCAAACAAAAAACTGAGTGAGGAAAGGAGATTCCTGACTGTTAGAGAAATTCCCAATTCCAACTCTAAAATACCTGCTGCGAAAGTCTACTCCTCTTCAGGAAATGTTACTGAGGAAGAGCTTCAGTATATTGTTCAGTTAGCTCAGGAGAACCAGACTTATTCCTCCAGCTTGACTACATTAAGCACGAGCAGGGAACAAGAGCCTACAACACATCAGGATTTAGACAATGCACGTTCTGTTGCTGAGGCTATTCAGCGGATCAAATCAGGATATCGCCAACCCCACTTGAGGTTATTAGCAGAGGTTGTCAGGCTTGAAGAAGTATCTACAAATCAGTTGATAGCCTTAACTGGGCAGTCAAAACAGACGACTCATTCGAGACTGGAAAAATTAAGGGAAGTAGGAATACTTGATCGGCAAAGACGCAATACTGGCAATGCGTCCGAGTACGTCTATTTTCTTGCGCCAGGTATTAGCAGCGCAGGGGTGCTTGAAATACTCCGCAACGAAAATCTGGACAGTTTTGAGTTCACATCACCTTCAGACAACTTAGATAAGCAAACCGAGGTTAAAGAAATGGCTTCTCCCTCCAGCCAGCCTACAAATGAGGTTTCGGGTAAATTTCAATCTTCCAGATTTGATAAGTTGGCTGAGAGATTGCCTGAATTTGATCCAACCTGGAGTGACGACCTCAAGCAGAAGTGGTTCACTTGGTATGACCGTCTCCTGTCCGCGGAAGACCTTGGGGCAAAAGAGCGTTGAAATTCAATGAAAAAAGACAGCGATTGTTGGTCGCCGCCTTTTTCGTGGGGAACGCAGGTGCCAGTCCGCTCTCCTAAAGCCGGGGCTGAGGATTTCGATTATCCTGTTCTCCACACTGTTTAGGTTTAATTCTAATGCAAACTTCGTAGTAGTTTTCTACTTCATGACCGCTCAAAAACAAACAAAAGCTATTGGCTTCAGAGTTGAAAAGGATGCAATCTACTGGAGTGTTGTCGCCGGAACAAAAAATGAACCCATCCTTCTAGCGTATAGAAAGATGAAGGCCCCTGCAATCTATGCGGATGAAGAAGCTGCTAGATTAGGCTGGTTTCGAGGACAGGTGTCAGACATTATTAATGAACACAAACCGAAATCAGCTATGATTCGGTATCCTGAAACAAACTCTCCTGGTGGCGTAACAAACAGTACACGCGAAAGATTGCGACTTGAAGGTGTTGTTTTACAACTGCTTTATGAACAACGAGTTAAGACTCTAACTGGGCCTCTTGTTACAATAGCTTCCAGTATTAAGCTTGAACTAAAATCAGTCAAGAAGGAAATGACTACTGAGGATTTTCGCGGACTTGATTTGTCAAAATATACTGGTATAGCCAGAGAATCTATTATCGCTGCCGTAGCTGCTTTGGAGGAATAGCTGTGCAAGTAAGAACTGAATTGTACTATCACAAGACACGCAAGATAGGAATTGGAGAAGGAATGAATTCTGAGGTCTTTGAAATACAAGACAGTCAACTAGGTGGCAGATTGGTCGCAAAGGAAATACCGATTGTAGATCTCCAAAATTCAGTTCATGATTACTTTGCTGAGGCTAAAGCTATGTTTGCCTCAGCGCACAGAAACATTGTTCCTATTCAATATGCTGCAACAAGGGATAATACACATGTTTGTTTAATCATGCCCTATTTTGCTCGCGGCTCTCTTCAATCACATATTTGCTTTAATCCCCTACCTCTCAAGCACCTAATCAACTTAGGGCAAGAAATTCTAACCGGGATATCCCAGATTCATATGAAGGGCTATTTGCATCTTGACATAAAGCCATCTAATGTTTTGTTCTCTGATAGTGGAGTCGCCATGGTTGCAGACTTTGGACAGGCGAGAGCCATAGGTAGTAACGGTATAGTCACAAAGCTGCCTCCAATGTATAGCTATGCAATGCCTCCTGAGGTTTTGACCCAAAAATTTGCATCCATTGAATCAGATATCTACCAAGTAGGTTTGACGTTGTACCGCGCTGTGAATGGGGATTACATGTATCAACAGCAACTCCCTCGAATGACATGTCTCAAAGACGTAGAAGAGTTACAGCATGGAATACTGTCGGGAACCCTGCCAGATAGAGCAGCCTTTCTGCCTCACGTTCCTGCAAAACTGAGAAAGGCTATCAAGAAAGCTATTGATCCAATCAGTAATAAACGGTTTTCTTCTGCCATCAAGTTTCAGGAGGCTTTAGGTCGTATTAGCCTGACATGCGATTGGAATACTCAGATTAATCCAGAAACAGGTGAAATTAATTGGAAAGGCTGTCGTCGGGACAGAGCAGACTTAGTTGTTAATCTATACCCAGTCGAAGGTACCGAAGATTGGAGTGTTCAGATTTTCACGGAACGTGAATGTACTAGTCGTAGAGGAGCACACAAAGAATTCTGGATCGATAAGGTTTCCCTGAAGGAGGCGACTACGCATCTAGAGACGTTTTTTCAGAGTCTTGTGTAAGCACAAGGTATTTGCCTTGAATCTTCCAGTTCTTGTTTTGATTTTCTTTAGAGACTTTCTCCGCGCGCTCCTCTAAACAAACCTGACAATAAGGGTTTTCTCGCCAAGATCTTGGTGAGACGTGCATCATCTCACTTCTGCAATACTTGCATCTTCTAATCAGCTCTAACATTAAAGGGCTCCGGTTGAATATACTCCATCCGTAATTTCATAAATACAAATGTACCTCACTACAAAGTAGCACTTTGTGGGCTGTTAATCCTAAATCTTTAGATTCCAAGGGTCTATTTAAATCCCTTAATCGTAGCAGTTTTCGCAACTAAGATTAAGGGATTTATCAATAAATAACTGTTATAGATATATTCACAAAGTAAAAGCTAGGTAGGATAGGCGTTTCAGAGACTTAACTCTAGAGAAGATTAAATTGGGAACGGTAGAAGCCGATATTGTAAATTTAGTAAATGTTGATGAAAAGATCCTGCCAATGACCGTTCTAGTCATTGGCGACGGGTTTGTTCCAAAAATGACTAGGCGTTCTCTGAATTGAGCGTAGAATCGCCTGTATTTTTCATTTGTTTAAAGTGGGCAATTTTCGCGATCGTTTCTCAGACTTTTTGCCGTCTCGTCCAATCTCATGAATCGGAAAGTAGTGAAAAAACTTGTTGCATAAACAAATTATAAGACGCGGCACCTTCCTTAAGAAGCTCTGTCAAGTTGTAGTACGAGGTAATAAGTGGGTCTTGTTTGATGCGTGTCTGGACTTCGGGTGTGATACAACTTGCAATTAAGAGGGTCGGAACACCTGGTGTAATACGTCTTGCTTCCTCAAACGATTTCTTCGCTGCACCGTAGCGTTCTAATGCGCCCGCGGGGTCTGCACCTCCTTTGACCTCCACAGCACAAACTGTTACGCCATTGGCATCAAGAAGCGAGATATCGGGATCACTAGAAAAAAGAATTGAGGTTTGATTTGTTAGTAAGATGCCGCGATATCTGTGAAGATTGCCAATCTGCTCTTCTAGCTTTCTAGAATCGTAGTGCTCTACTGCTGTACCTGTACGTGAAATAAATGCGCTGAGTAGACTGCGATCTTTTGCTTCGTTTATTAAAAGTCGCTGTACAACTTTTTCGGCTTCTTCCCCAATTGCGTTGCGCCAAGAACCATCTATTTGTGCGCCAGTTGATGCTAGCAGCATGCCATGTAGCTCTTCTTTTGTCAGGCTTTGTATGGACGCATCAACGATAAGAGTGATATGTTCATTGAAAAGCGTTGCTAATGCAAGGGCTTGCTCAAGACTCAAAGAAATTTGATTGTTAACGTCACTCTCTATTTTTTTAACATCGATCTTAACAAGGTATTTGACTGCTTTTTGTGAAAGTGCAGCGAGATTTCGGTAATACCCTAAGAGCGGAGGATGTTCCCGTAGCAATCTAGGATGACAAAAAACCTGAAAAAGATGTAGATTACGATGAGTGTTGACGTAGCTAAAAGCTTCTTCCCCAACTCCCCATTGCTGCCGTTCCTCCCAACTATACAAATGCTCAACAGAAGTTAATCCTGCGACCATAGAAGGGAATGAAAGGGTATTGTACTCTTTGAGTTTGCGGTAAAAGAAAGTTGACCGCAACCGATAATTGATCCTGTTAGCCTCAGCCAGCAAGGCTTGCTCTTTCATACGGTTTTTTGTTTTTCTACTTAGTGCTTTTTTGTGACCTGTTCTTTTCATTCACTTAGGTTGCTCACATCATGCAGCTATTTTTCCCATATGTAGACGCATTTTCTCAACTCAGTCCGTCCGTGATTACCCATCTGTTGGCTGCTGTTTCCCTTACCTCGCCCCAACGTCCAGATGTAGCGGGCTGTTAGCCCAAATTTTTCAGCCATATCCGATAGAATGAGGTCTACAGGAACTTCCTCGCCAGCATAACGAACATTATCATTGACCATCGCAATTATTCCCCCTGGTTGAAGAAGGCGTGCAAGTTCATGAATTACAAAACACATTTCATAGAAATAATTTCTTACAAGCCGTGGAATATTTGAATTATTGAGCACTCCAGTATCACGGTAGGTATCCAAGATGGAAAGAACTTCTTGTAAGGCTTCTTGGTGATTAAAAACTTCTTCAATCCGGCGAAAGTTGGCATCACGTCCTATCTGCGTATAATACTCGTGAAGCTGTGTCCGTTTGTCACGATTCTCTACCGTACAGGAGAGCATGTCCTGTCGCAGTTGCTTAACTTCTTCATTGCCATAACCTAAGTAGACAAGCTCTAAAGCGTAGGTGCGCGTATAATCGTATCGATTGGCATAAGGTGGAGATGTCAAAACGAAATTTACGCTATTATCGGGTATCGTTGGTAACAATTTAAGACATGAGCCAGTTGAAATAATTGGTGTCGGTCTGGATGCTTGCTCTATGATGTCTTCTTGAGAAAGGGAACGTTGATTAGGTTGAACGATTAGATCATTGACCATCTGATTCAGCTTGTTTGAAATCGCTTCTCGAAAGCTGAAAATATATCCTTTGTTAAAGGATTTCTTTCCCTGAGCACGCCCCGAACGAGCGTCCCAGCGCAGGTACTGTCCATCTTTTCGTGTGTAGCTAATGTCCTCCAAAATGCAGAATGCCGCGTAGAGAAGAAGATGCTGGATGTCTAAATTCGATACATGGCGCTTGCAAAAAACTATATAACCAATTAGTTGGCGCTCCTCTGCTTGAGAATAAGCACCGGATGTAATCGCAATATGCTTGAAAGCGAACTGCTCATCGTAATGTTCAGCAAAATCTACAAAAAGGATTTGCGCTACCGCTTCTTGAAACGCTTTGACATCTATTCGTTCTACTGCTAGGCGAGCTTGCATGGCATAAATTCCAACAGGCAAAACCTCAAAGCCCTGTGTTTCCCAGCCCAGTTCATTAGCTGCAAATAGAGCGGAACCCGCCCCGGCGAAGGGATCAAGAAGTACACCAGGTTGCGGCATAAGCTCTTTCAGCAAATACTGGACGAGTTGGCGAGAGAAGCCTTCCCTGTATTTGAACCAACCGTAGAAAGGAGTCTGTTTATTTGCTTGAAAGCTGACTAAGGTTCTGTCAAGACTGGGATTATGGATTAGCCTATCTCTAAATCGATTGAACAAAGTCTCCCGCTTCACTCTTGAAGCTTTAGTCGCCGAAGTAGGAATGACATCATCTACCAGATCAATTTTAACAGTGGCGTTTGATGCGCTACTCAAGTCAAACATACCTCTTGACATAAAGATTCTGCCTTTCCGTCAGTGTACTAGCTAGGAGTTTTGATGAATGTTTCACCGTAGGCGGACAGTATATCATTTCGCTCCGCTCACACTTGACGGCTGGCATTAATAACTCACCAGTGAGCTTGAAACGATTCCCAGTTAGCACCGGGATAGCAGATTCAAATGTCTACGTCATAGAACCTACAGCGTAGACATGTACATAAAGTAAAAGCTAGTTTTCAAGGCATTTTCAGCGATTTAGCTGTAGATAA
>NZ_JAMPLL010000067.1:0-9402 GCF_039962495.1 Leptolyngbya sp. AS-A5
CACCATTCCCGAATCGATTCGTACGTCACTTCGATCCCTCGGTACAACATCATTTTCTCAATGTCCCGGTAGCTCAAGGGGAAGGTGTAATACAGACAGACACAATAACTAATGATTTCACCGGGAAAACGATGACGGGAGTACATGAGGAAAGTGTGATCTGAGTTAAACCAGTCCGATTATTCTACGTTCCGGTTAATCTGACAATGCCCTCAGGAATTATCGTGCCTAATTTTGAATCTGTTCCGTTAAGTTGATAATGCTCTTGAATTCCATCGGAGATCGCTTAATCAAAAGCAAAAATCCAATATCAGGCGTTCTTTTCTCTGCTTTGTTCAGTGAGTGATTTCCAAAACCCTGGTGAGAAAAGCAATCTTGCTATTGTCCGCTTCATTGGCTAACTAGGCTGTTTTCAGCAATCTAATCAACAAAATGATCCCAAAAGCACAACTCGACTATTACACATTAGTTCACCCTTGAATGGGCGCATCTTCTAGGCGATAGCCCTGGAAGACGATAACCCCCAAGACCACGAGCGCTGCCGCAACCAGAAACACGACTCGTACACCAGCAGGATGCTCTAGGGTGTAACCATAGTAAGAAAAAATGGGTGGGATGATGAGGGTTGAGAACGATAACCCCATCCCAGCCGAGAACGAGAAAATACTGTAATGAAACGCTTCTCGCCGCTGTCCCGTGACGATCGCATCCTGCTCAACGACCGTTCCCATCATCGCATAGACCAAAATGAAATAACCGCCTAGAAAAGGTCCCAGGAAGCCAAAGCAGATTGCAGCCTGGATCCCATTCGGTAGGGCAGAAGTCCATCCTACTACGGTCAGAAAACTCGTCGCCAGCGCCAATCCTAGCAAGGAAACCTTCAGCAATTGGCGATCTGACCCGTATCGGCTCATCCGATTCCACACCGGAGCGGCAGCCAGCATCACGATCACTACCAAACTCTGATAGCGCCCTACGGCTGCTTCTGGTTCTTGCAGAATCAAGGCAACAAAGTAGGGCAAATTCGAGAGCAACATCGCGTAAGCAGTCTGTACGAGAATCGTGGAGCTACAGAGAATCAGGAACGGGCGATTCCGCAGCGTTGAGCGCAGGCTCTGCCAAAAGCTCAACGCTGCGATTACTTCGGTTTTGTCGGTTGCGTCAAGCGTAGGTAGGCTTCGTTTTGGGAGAACTGGGAGTGTCAGTCCAACCGTTACCACGCCAAGGATTCCGATCACTCCCCCCATGGCGATCGCACCCCACTGGTTGTAGACAGCGCTGCCAATGATGGCACCGCCCAGGACGCCCACAATGCCAAAAATGTTTTTCCACATACTGAGCCGAACGCGCTCCGCTGCCGTCGCTGCCATTTCCGGTAGACTACCGTCATAGGGGACACCAACGAGACTGATCCCGGTGTACAAGACGATCGCCATTGTCAGGAAGTAGAAAGCATTTAGCCAGCTAGGATAGGCAGTTAAAGGTGTCCAGAGCAATAGCAGTGATCCGAGAGTCATGAGACTGCCAATTACCAAGAAGGGCGTTCGTCGCCCCCACGGGCTGCAAGTGGTGTCACTCCAATGACCGATGAAGGGATCAATGATGGCATTCCAAACGCGACCGATCGCCAGTAAGAGACCCACGACCGTAACTGAGAGATATTGCACTGCACCTGTAGTGGGCGGAGGCGCATAGTAGTAAAGCAGCCAGGTCGAAACGGCAGTATTGATTAAATTGATGCTGATCGAAGTGCAACTGTAGAGCAAAGTTTGCCGGAACGTGAGGGTAGGAGGCATGGCGATCAGCTAGTTTAACTAAATTCAAAGTAGCCAAAAACTGAGAATTTACGTTAGATAAATAGCCGGTTGTCCTCCTTTTTCCCTAAAATACGCATGAGCCAACTTCATCTGATGCTCGACATTACAGACAGCAGACTCAGAGATTAACGAGTCTGATCTCGATTGCTTTTCTACTGCTGGAACAGAGCCTAAGCGACCAGGTTTGATCGTCAACAAACAGGACAACATCCTCAACAATGCTAAGGAGAACGGACATGAATAACTGAAAACTGGATCGCTCACAATACCGCTATCCTATCGGCGACCACAATACAATCACGCCCATGATTCAAATCAGAATTCCAACCGCTCCGTCTCGCCGAGGATCGCTCGCCCCGGAAAACTCTCCACTCTGACTCCGAGTCACGGCATGAACCCCACCAAAAAACATGTTTTGCTGCTGCCACAGCTCTAGCACTTGATCAAACGGAAAAATGCTGCGGTCAATCACCAGCGACTCAGCGATGGGTTCTAGGTTCAACACTCCATCCTCCCAGTGGATTCGCGGACTGTTCACTGCCTGCTCCACCGACATCTTGAAATCTAGCAGATTGGAAATCACCTGCAAGATCGCCGTGCGAATTCGATTAGAGCCACCAGAACCGAGCACAATCTCTGGCTTCTGCTGCCGCAGGATCATCGTTGGAGCCATCATTGAGGAGATGCGAACGTTCTCCTGCCAATTGTGAAAGCCATGCGGATGCAAATCCACTTCTCCCAGCATGTTGTTGGTCATGATTCCCGTCCCCGGAATCACATAACCCGAACCTTCACCGTTAGAAGTCGTGACACTGGCGGCGTTGCCTTCACTGTCAATGGCACTCAGATGGGTTGTGCTGCCCCATTTATTGATTGGATGGGCATTTAACTGTTGGGCGTAGGTTGCCAAATGGTCAGCCGCCAAAAATTGCTTTGCGACATCAGCCTGATAAAGATTGGCATCAAAACCATCGGCTCTAGCTCGGTTTGTAAGCTGTATCACGCGAGCTAACAGGCGTACTTGTTCAGTCGAGCCAAATTTCAGCATTGACAAATCTATGTCTTCCAGCAAGGCTAGCGCAAACGCAATCAGCGCTCCCCCGGAACTGGGTGGTGGATTCGTGAGAAACGTTCTGCCACGATAGCGGGTTGTCAGCGGCTGCCGCTCAATCACCTGATAATGGTACAAATCAGCTAGCGTTAAATAACCCCCCTGCGCTTGACAGTCTTTCACAAGCTGATGGGCAATCTCGCCCCTGTAGAAGCCGTCGGCACCCTCTGCCGCTAGGTAGGACAGCGTTTCCGCCAAATCGGGCATCGTCATCAGCGCTCCGGGCTGCGGTAACGCTCCTTGCACGGTAAAGACCTGCCGTGAGCCAGGATTATTAAGCAAAATCGGTGCCAAAATCTGATAGCAGTAGCTCTGAAAGGCAGTGATTTCAACTCCAGTTTTGGCATAGTGAATGGCGGGTTCAGCGACCCAGGCTAGTGGCAACCGTCCCAGTCGTCGATGAACGTGCAGCAGTCCGCCGATCGTGCCGGGTACGGCAATTGAACCCAGCCCAATGTGAAACTCTTGCAAAACGTTGCCAAATTTGACCTGCGTTGGGTAAAAATCTACTGTATCTCGCGGGCGCTTCTGGCATGGTGTTTGAGTGAAAAAGTCAAATAGAACGTTTTCTCCAGTCTGAGTATGCGCGAGCAGAAAGCCACCGCCTGCGGGAGAAGTCAAAGTGGGTTCAGTGACAAAAGATGCCATGACTGCTGCCACAACCGCATCAAAGACATTGCCCCCCAGCCGAAACATCTCTAAGCCTGCTTCGACCGTTTTGGCATGTCCTGCGGCAATCGCACCTTGAATTTTTAGGGGCATAGGGACTGTTTTAACTTTTTAACTTTTGAGTGTTGAGTTAGTTTACATAAGAAATGCTTTTACAAGATGGCTCTACTTCGCCTCACAACGAAACTTGTTCTCCTTCTGTCGCTGAAGTTTCTTCGGTGTATCTCAAGCACAATTTATCAACAAATTTATCAACGAAATGTCTGGAGTAAGAAATGATCGCGATTGCCGCCTCGATCGTCGATTGATTGCTTAGGCAAATCCACGATCGCCAGAATAAACAGGAATACTTTGTTCAAAACTAAAAAAGTTACCTGGATCGTATTGCTGTTTCACCTGCTTTAATCGTTGCCAATTACTGCCGTAGTAGGCGGTTTGCCAGTTTTTAATAGAGCGATCGCAGTAATTTACGTAGCATCCTCCGGTGACATACGGCTTCATCGCTGAGCGGAAGTTCTGCACCCAACTGATATGGGCAGCTTGCTCCTGCGGTTTTGTCCAATATGCCTGATATTGAATGTTCCATTTCACTTGGCGATGGAAGAAAGCTGTGGCATCAGAGGGAATTTTGGCGATCGCGCCGCCATAACTATCAAATTGCAGCACCACATTCTGACTCGGCGCTTGCTTAAGGAATTGAACAATAGTCGCAATACTCTTTGCATCCAGTGGACGAGCAACATAATCAGAAGCATTTTTGAATTTCGTCTGTGAACCATGCCAATGTGCTAAGCGTTTTGGATAATCCGGCTTCAACCCAGCAAAGGCATAAACTGCTTCTAGGTAAGGTAATGTCTCGATCGAGCTTTCTTTCGGTGCGATCGAGAATAAAGGCGCGAGCACACTGCGTAATTCTGCTTCGGTTCCCACAAATTGCCCCACAACATAGACCGAGTTTCCCGGTGTGAGTTTCAAAATGCTTGTATCGAGATCGTCACTCTCTGGTGCAAAAGCTTGCCACTGTTGAATCACCCGTTCTATGTCGCTAGCATCCCATTTAAGTTGATAGACGGTGACTTTATCGATCACATGAGTTTGGAACTTCAGCGCCGTCACAATGCCAAAATTTCCACCTCCGCCACCCCGCAATGCCCAAAACAAATCGACATTCTGAGTAGCATCGGCGACAATGAGTTTTCCCGCAGCCGTCACCATTTCCACAGATTGCAAGCTATCACAAGTCAATCCTTTCCAACGAGCGAGTAATCCATAGCCGCCTCCTAGTGTCAATCCGGTAATGCCCACCGTCGCGCAAGATCCACCTGGAATTGTTACTCCTTCTGCGGCGAGGGCTTCATAAATTGGAACCAGTTCTGCGCCAGCTTGAATGGTTGCTTGTCCTGTGGTGCGATCGAATCGAATCTGCTCCATGTCATTGAGATCAATAATCAGCGCATCATCTGCAACCGAAAACGCCTCATAACTGTGTCGTCCGCCCCGAACTCGTACCGGAACTCCGCTGATCTGCGCCCAATTTACAGCGTTGACGACATCTTGTACAGACTGACAGAAGACGATCGCCAGTGGCGAGACAGCAAATCGCATATTGAAGTTCAGCTGCGCATCTGCATAGCCTGCTTCGCCTGCGTAAATGACTTTTCCAGTGAGTTCAGCCATTGCATTGTCCCAAATCGCTCGCCTTTCATAGACACAAGCAAACTGAGGAGCATTTCAGAAAAGTTGCGCTGGAGAATAAAGTTGCAAAAAATGCTAGATTTCATGATTCACGCAAGAGACATTCTAGAACTCATGCACGCGAAAGTACCTAGAACATCAAGCAGCAATTCCAATCCGTATTTCCCTCCCTGCAACGAACCAGAAAGAGACGGTCATTGCGGTAATGGAAAGATGAGAAAGTGTTTCACATTTCGTTACATTAGAGAAGAAAGAGCCAAAGGCGCTCATAACATCGGAGGTACCCGATATGAATAACAACATTCGTGTCGGCAGTTTGTTTGGAATTCCTTTCTATGTCAACCCGTCCTGGTTTTTGGTGTTGGGTTTAGTCACCTTCAGCTATGGCTCAGGATTGGCAGCCCAATTTCCAAATTTACCCTCAGGGCTATCTTGGGGTTTAGGGTTACTCACAGCGCTATTGTTATTTAGCTCCGTGCTGGCTCACGAACTTGGGCACAGTTTTGTGGCACTGAAACAGGGTGTGAGAGTCAAATCCATTACGTTGTTCCTATTTGGGGGATTAGCGAGCTTAGAAAAAGAGTCAGAAACCCCAGCCGAGGCATTTCAAGTCGCGATCGCAGGTCCCTTAGTCAGTTTGCTTCTCGCTGGCTTAGCGACGGTTTTTGTAGTCGGTACTGGAGTATCGGGCGCACCTGCTGCAATCCTGGGCGTATTGGTTTCGGTTAACTTAGCGTTAGCGCTCTTTAATCTCATTCCGGGTTTGCCGCTCGATGGTGGCAATATTCTGAAAGCATTGGTCTGGAAAGTGACGGGTAGCCCTTACAAAGGGATGAAGTTTGCAGGTCGCGTGGGTCAACTGATTGGTTGGCTAGCGATCGCATCAGGACTTCTGCCGCTGGTTGTCTTTGGCAGTGGGCTGAACTTCTGGAACATCCTGATCGGCTGGTTCTTACTCCAGAATGCTGGTCAAGCTGCTCAGTATGGTGTGGTCTTGGATAAATTAGCAGGGCTGACGGCATCTGATGCAGTTAGTGCAAGTAGTCCGATTGTCAATGCTTCGTCAACATTGCGAGAGTTTGCCGATCAGCGGATTCTGGATCAGCGGGTGTGGCAGAAGTTTTTAGTCACGAATTCTGATGGGCAACTCATTGGTACTCTTTCCATCGACGATTTGAAAGCAATTCCGAGCGAGCTGTGGTCTGAAACCTTGGTTCAATCCCTCGTAAAACCGCTTGATCCATCTTTAATGGTGCAGAGCGATCGTCCCCTGTCAGAAGTGGTAACTTTGTTGGAAGACCGTAAGCTAACGGCACTCTCCGTTGTCCAAGAGAACAATGTCTTAGTGGGCTTGCTGGAAAAAACTGCGATCATGAATCTGCTACAGAATCGCGTACAGGCTGCTCCGGCTTAGACTCAGCATAAACGGTACGGTGATCATCCGATCGCTGATGCGTCTGGATGGCAGACCTAAACCAGGAACAGTCAGCATGGTGAAACTTCAGGGGAGTGGGCAACTACTTCCCTGAAGTTTTTTGCATACCTTGGCTTGATATTGGCTTATGGTGATACGGCTTTCAAGCGAACGGGCACATGCTTGTGAAACGATGTAGCACTAATGAGGTCACAGTGCTTGGCATCGGTGAGAAGGTTAATCAAAGGACCGTGTGAAGTGCACTGTCCGGTTGCATCGGGATAGTCAAGCCCATACCCATGTGGCAAGCTAACCACGCCGGGACGGAGCTGATCGCTGATTTGAACTCGAACCTGGATACTTCCGCGGGATGATTCACATAGCGCGATCGCACCGTTCTCTAATCCGAAACGAGCCGCATCCGATGGATGAATGTGCAATGCCCCATTGGAATCCTCCTTTCTCCAGGCAGGATCGCGATAAATTGTATTGGCGTTATAGGCACGTCGCTCTCCCGCAATTAGAATCAGTGGATAGTCTTCCGAAGTTGCATTCGATTGATTGGGAAGGGCTTGAAGTGCTTCGATCATCTCAGGAATGAGCAGATGTACCCGACCATCCCGATGACGAATAAACGACCATGTGTCCTCATAGCGGTGATGACTCAACACTGTCCCACTAGGACTTGTCATAATTCGCTCAAATAGTGCTTCTGCCAGTGCTTTCCCCCGTTCTTTGAGTCCGGTGCGGACGACGGCTGCACCATGCTGCCGAACGTAGAGATGACTCGCACCCCAGAAGGGAGCCACCACATCTGCGCCATCGGGTAACGTTTTGCCCAGCGATCCTTGCAAGACAAAGGGAACAATCCGATTAAGCTTGGGTCGGAGCGCGATCGCGCTAACCAGCGCATAGTAGTAGATGCCGAGATTGGGGAAACGATGATGCAAACGAGCGGCTGCTGTCAGCATGGGGAATGCTGTGGGCACCACTCCGACTGCAATTCCTAAGCGGCGGTAGATCTCTGGCTCCGGTAATGTGTCAGATTGGGGAGCGAAGAGGGGCTTGCGGAGATGAAATCCATTCGTCGGGAAATCTAAAGTGAAGAATGAGGCTTCCCATTTCTCAAATTGGGAAGGGGCTGGCAGGATGTAGTGAGCATATCGAGCGGTTTCCGTCATTGCGACATCAATGACGACGAGTAGCTCTAATTTCTCAAAAGCTTGACGATAGGCTTGTGTGTCTGCGGCTGAAACGATCGGGTTTGCACTATCGACAATCAGGGCACGAGTTCTCTGAGGATGGTCGGTGTCGATCTCTGCTGGAAGAACGTTCGGGGGAAACAGTTCGGCAATTTCAGCGGCACCCGTGACAGCAGTCTTGAGCAGCGATCGCGCTTTACCCTTGGGTTCAGAGTGCCCGACGATCGGGAGAAAGAAGCTATGAAAGGTATTGGCTCCTCGCTTACCCAGATTTCCGGTGAGTAAGAAGAGCAACTTCTCTAGATAGGAGTTCAGGGTGCTGTTGCGGCTCTGCTGCAATCCCAAATCTACCCGAACACAGGCGGATTTTGCTCTAGTTAGCCGTTGAACAGTCTCAAAGACTTGTTCTGGTGCGAGTCCGGTTTGTGCAATGCATTCGTCGATCGGAACCTGCAACAGCACCTCACGCAGTTCTGAGAATCCCACGGTGTGTTGCTGCAAGAATTGGCGGTTTTCCCAGCCTTCACGCACGATCGTTGCTAACATCGCTGCGAGTAGAAAGGCATCGGTACCTGGGTGTAACTGAAGATGGATATCCGCGAGTTGTGCAGTTTCAGTCCGACGTGGATCAACAACAATCAGAGTACGCGACGGGTCCTTCGCAATCTGCTTCAAAGTTCGACGAGCATTGCGGATGCCGTGAGATTGCCAAGGATTGGTACCAATCATGATTGCACAGTCGGTATGCTCGATATCTTCTGTGATGTGGCAACTCTGTCGCCCGAAGAGTTTCCCATTGATCCAGAAATCGCCTGTTTTTTCCTGTGCCAAGGCAGAGTAGTAGTACCGAATTCCCATTGCCTGACGAAATGCACTGCTGTACATCGCACCCAAATGGTTCCCTTGACCGCCGCCACCCTAGTAAGCGAGGCAGTCCATACCATGTGCATCTTGGAGTTCGATTAATCGATCGGCAATCTCGGCAATAGCAGTGTCCCAAGAGATAGGTTCAAAACTTCCATCTGGGGTTCGGCGGAGCGGGTGATGCAATCGATTGGCATGATTCTGATAATGATTCAGTTGCGCCGCTTTCTGGCAAAGGTAGCCAGCACTAATCGGGTGATTTTGATCTCCCCGGATCTTGACCAAGTGTCCTGCTTCGACCTGAACAAGAAGACCACAATTTCGCGAACATAAGATACAGGCTGTGGGGTGCCAGTTGCTCATAGAAGAATTGCTCTATGTCTTCAGTTGACTGGTTGCAAAATTATAGGTGAATCTGCACGAGTAACTACAGGAGTTTACAACGGTTAAGTGACAATATCCCTGCAACTTCCTTCTTATTTCAGGGGCAGACGTTCCCCTGAGAATTCTTTTCCTTGAGAGGGATCAGCGATTGCCTTTGAGCAGTGCGAGAAGCTGCTTAGCGGCTGTAATTCCTGACACTGCTGCACCTTCCATAAATCCTTGCCACTCATAGAACGAACTGGTATG
>NZ_JAMPLL010000068.1:0-9364 GCF_039962495.1 Leptolyngbya sp. AS-A5
AAGATTGGCGAGAAATTGCTTGCTTGAAAGTTGCTGCGTAATATTGAGCAACGCCGAATGTTCAGGCATTATTGTACTTAATTTTGAACATAAGCGGTTAAGTTGATGATACCAGTTTTGGGCGTTACAGCGTACTACAAAATGGCGACTTAGTCCGATTCTAGTCCAACCCGGTTTTGAGACTACTAATCTTGAGATGAGACAGCAGAGTAGGACTGCGAACCTTATTCTGTTTGCATTGTTATGAGGAAATACCCCGTATAATCGATCGTACTTATGTACTATTCAATTATGACTCAACCTGATTCTGCCGCCGCTGTTAGCTATTTGCTGGATCGAGATGAACTTCTACGGATTCGCGGTCTCAAGCTTGTGACAAGCGATCGTGATTATGTCTTTTTTGCCTTGCAGATTGATTATCCCGGAAAGCTAACTCCTGCGATCGATGTGCTTGCTTTCTGCGATCGTTGGGAGTTGGATGAGGGAGATTTGTACAAAGCGTTAGGCGATTTGCGGAAGAAGGGTATTGTTGTGTCGATTTCTAGCCGACTGAATCTTCAACTCTCCTAAAGCACCCGAAGCGCTCTGCATCTCGACTTTCTGCCGATTGTGGCAACTGATTAGAACGAGCAGCTGATCTTGATGCAACAACTGATAAGCCCAGGGCAATTGCCCTGGGCTTCTTCTAATAAATGCCAGCGTGAATAGAGCGGCTAGCGGTTTTGAATATGCTTCTATCATGAACGAAGCAGGCTCTCTAGGGCTAGGGTTAACTTACCCAATTTGTTCCTATTTTCACTTAGGTAGCATGTAGCAGATGCACGAGTTTTAAGCCCGGGACTGCTGCGGTGTGCGGCAGCTCACCAGAACTCAAAAATATAGCTTTAACGATCGTGGTCAGCGGTTGCTAAAGACTTTGCAACACCACAATCGGCTCCAGGCAATCCGCTGCACTAGGATTGTTAGACTGTGCGATCGTTGCGACATACCTATCTCTGTCGTCAATAATCAGGGTTGCAGAATTGGTGTCACTTGCCCTGTAATCATTTGCCATTTCCCGTCCCGTTTGATGTAAACGTGTAAGTCCCTAACTTGTTTCTGTCCTCGCTCCTTCATGTTTAACACCATACGGAAATTGACTACTGCTACTGTATCGGAATACCAATGCACCTGAACTTCATCTGTTGTGTACGACTCAACCGCAGCGTGCCTGACATTTTCCAGTTCCATCTGTTTATTTGCGACTCGACCATCTGGAAAGACAGCTAAGAAGTCATCTGGTAGATCACGATCAACCACTGCTACATCACGCCGTAGAAAAGCATCAAGAAAGGCGGTATCTAATTCAAGAATAATGCGCTCCTCGACTGCTCTGTCAGTTGTCACTTGTTTACTCCTTTTTGAAAGCCACTTCATTATCGTGCTCTAATCCGCTCTACCTCTGTCATCAGAAAAGATTCTGTGGTCGAGACGAACGAAATAATCTAACCGTGAATCTCTCACAGCACTTAAACTCATCGTTTCATTAAAAATCTCATCAATACTCAATGCTGAATACTAACAGATAATTTTGAAGTGCCACCCTACCGATACCTCAGCAGTCTAACGACCAAGCTCACCGGACGTAGACAACCTCTCGAACAACCAACCAGGCTCATCGTTCCGGTGCAGCGACTTGTTAGGTGACGACTTTACGCTACCAATTCATAACAAGCGGCAACTGAGGTCGGAAATCTACCTGTTTCCCCTGCACTTCTCCATCAAACCCAAGCTCTAGACAGTACTCTGCTCCTCCTCGTAGCTTTATCTGCTTTGTATTAACCACTGCTTGAAGTTCGGGTGACAAACTATTTGCAGCAGGACTGACCAACTCTACACGAGTAATTTCGCGTAAACCAATACCATGATCTAGAGGTTGTGACTCCTCAACAGGATATCGATCTGGACGTTGACCAAATGGAGTCTGGAACAGCCATGGCTCAGTCAACACATCACTATTCTTTCCCACCTCAATACTCATTGTTTTAGGCAAATAAGGTGGGCGATATGCCCAACTGGAAAATGCAATTGTGTCACCAGAACCTATGACCGGACGCAGACAGATCCCAAATGGACATGCACCATCGTTCCGATGCGTCCATCGCTCCCAAAGGCGAGTGGGACGGATTAGCTCAGACCTTGCCTCTTCTGGATCATGAATCCACAACAACTCCAACATTGCGTTATGAAAAAAGAAACGGCGATTAGTTGTGCCCTGCCCAGGATGCGTATTAGAGGTTCCCTCCACCAAACCAAATGATACTAGGCGCTCAGCTTCGTAAGCACCAACGTCAGTCCAGATAAAGAGATGATCGAATTCAAATGCCATAATTTCAGAGCCATCTGAGGATGGGCTTACTCAACGTCTTAAGTTTAATGAATCCAACAGACACGTTCCAAGCACCGCCAACACCAATGACTCAAGCCGCATAACGACTCGCTTCACCCGCCGCAGAACCCTTTCGGACTCAACCAATCCCCTTTAAACGGTCGGTGTGCAAGCGGATTGTTAGGCGTTGCAGTTATTACCAAAGTCGAGTTCTAAGGTCATCAAGTACTCATCGTAGAATTGTCCATCTCGTGAAAAGGTCTCCTGTTCAGTACCGTAGATGCGGAAGCCGAACGACTGATAAAGGCGGATTGCTCCTTCTTGCTGGGTTACGACAGTTAGATTAACCCTCCTGATACCTGGAGTATTTGCTGCCCAACTCAATGCGTGGTGGATGAGCGCTCTTCCACAACCATGACAACGAAACGAGGGCAGGACATACAGACCCGCAAGATAAGCACGGTGCTTCTCGTTGGGTGCTGAATAGCGAGAAATCCGGATGATGCCGATAAGTTGTTCGCCTTGAAACGCTCCTAAGAAGCAACGCTCATCGCTTACTACAAGTCTCGCAGCAGTCTCGGAGATACTTGGCTCAGTTTCAGGGAGTGAGCCGAAAGCAGGTGGTTGTTCATGAAGCGCCTGCAAGCGCACTGAATGGTACGCTTCAGCGTCGGCAGGAGTAAGCAGACGCACACTAAATAAATCGATGTTGTGTGAGGACTTGATTATGGCTTTCGTCCACAGAAGAAGTGTATCAACGCCTAACTATTTATTAGACTGACTCTTTCCGCCTAATCACCCATACCTGGACGTTAGACCGAACGTGGTCGGCATAACACCCTTCTGGAGCGATTTAGACTGCTGAGAGTCGGGCTAACACCCTAAACTGGGGAATTAGATCGACTTTTTCTGCCTAATGCCGAGATTTGAAATATTAGATCGACTCACATTCCGCATATTACCCCTCGACAGGGGCATTAGACCGAAAATTTCCGTATTTCTTCTCAGCGAAAGTCTGTACTATTCTGCCTAAGATCTCGTTCAACCAGATTGAAGATTGGGGTTGAACGGAATGACCTCACCACCCAAAAAGCTGTTAGATCAAGTGCGTGATGCGATTCGAGTACGGCACTATTCGTATCGGACTGAAGAAGCGTATGTGCAATGGATTCGCCCCTTCATCCTGTTTCACAACAAACAGCATCCGAAGGACATGGGGGCGGCTGAGGTCGAAGCCCGCTTGATCCGTAGCGATCGCGCTTCTGCCTCGCTCCGCAGAAGTTCAACAGCAGCAAAAATGGCTCAATTTGCCTTCCTGGTTGGAATTGAGCCATTTTAAGTTGGACTGAATTGAAGATTTGGACTGAACGAGAAAATGCGGGTTTTAGCCTCGTTGTAGTATGTTCGTCAGTCCAAAAATAGTCCAGAGTTGTAACATAGCCGTATTATGTTGCGAATTTGATCCCCATTTATCGAACTCGCACACTCAGTTTCTGAAGGTTCCTGTTATAACTGAATGGAATTAAATACCTTAATATTGAGGCTTGCAATCGGAAAAACTCAAGCTTTCGCTGTCGAGGAAGCCTGCAAGTGCCATTTCTAGTACTGCTTCTACGGGGTACTCAATTTCTGCGGCACGTCTTTCAAACGATTGCTTAATTTTGTCGGGCAATGGCGCAGTGGGTTGCACAGTTAGTCCCTTGCGGGTATACAGACATTTGCATGAAGTCGAGGGTATGCGTCGCGATCGCTACCTCTCGATGGTCATAATCCTTCAGCCACGACCAAGTCATCGACTTATGCCCACCCTTTCTTCAACGCTCCCCAAATTTTGTCTCTAGTTCTAGGAGTGGAATTTGTTTGTACCTCCAGAGACGCTGTAAGGTACTCACCCTGATACCATTGTCACTGTCAATGGCATTCACTTGCCGCAGGGCTTGGTACAAACTGAGGCACAGCGCCTGATCGTACTCCCCACTGGCATGACGTAGGGCTAAATTAGATGCAGCCAATCCTGCCTTAAAACTTCTGACGTTCTTAATGACGATTGCCAGTCTTGCAATCTCGTGATCACCCGAGAACGAAACTGCATTCATAATCTGATTCAACATTTCACCTGAAATGCTGGGGATGCCTTGACCTTCCGGACGTTGGTCAGCTTCAGTCACCGAGTTGATGGTTTATAGGGAAGCTACAATCTTAGCCTCAACCCTATCGCTATATATGTATGTGACAACACAAATAGTTCATATTCAATGACACGATTTTGCCTCGACACCGTTTAATTTGGCACTGTACAACAATTAGCCCTCTTACACATATTGGTATATTCTGCAACCTCTGTTATTTAACCAATACTTAAATAATCAAACCTTAAACCAGCGTTAGCTTTTCCTTGATCGTAGTTTAGTACGCTAGCATCCGTGTTTAGAAAGACTTCACGGATATATGAGCGTCTCTCGACGTCGGTTTTTAACATTAGCTGGCACAACTGCTGCCGGTGTCACAATGATTTCTCCTCTAGAAGCTCTTTATGCAAGAGTTGCAAAGGGTCAAGGTATTCGTGGGACTGGCTACGGTCCGCTATCGCCTCAAATGCCTACTAATGCCAGTGACCTCAGGGGTGTCGTTGTTGGTGGAATTGATCTAGGTAGCACTCCCATCTTGCAATTGCCTAACGGCTTTAACTACACTGCAATCTCGATCACGGGTCAGCCGATGGATGACGGCAACCCAGTACCGGGTGCTCATGATGGCATGGCAGCTTTCCCCGGACCTAACAACACCACGATCTTGGTGCGAAATCACGAACTAAATCCCAACTCCTCTCGGTCAGTTAGAGTACCCAAACTATACGACCAAGTCGGTGGTGGTACGACGACATTAGTTATAGGTCCTAACCGTCAAGTTCTCAGACAGTTTGGCTCTCTAGGAGGTACGATCCGCAACTGTGCGGGTGGTCCTACTCCTTGGGGCTCCTGGGTTAGCTGTGAAGAAAACTTAGACCTTCCTGGTACACGGGGTGCGAACAGAAAGCATGGCTATAACTTTGAAGTTCCGGTAACAGTCGATATGGTTGTTTCCGACCCTGTTCCTCTCGTTGCTATGGGTCGCTTTAATCATGAAGCCGTAGCTGTTGATCCGGCTAACGGTTGGGTTTATCAAACTGAGGACGAACGCGATAGCTGTTTCTACCGCTTCCGCCCAAACCAGCCTGGCAATTTGCGGAGCGGTGGCACGCTTGAGGCGCTAGTCATTCAGGGAGCACCTGTCGATACTCGTAAGGGCTATCTTCCCTACAAAAATGTTCCTTTATCAACGAGCTGGGTCACGATTGACAACGTTGATCCTGAGACCAATGATTTCGCTAGTTCAGTCCGAGCTCAAGCGCAAGCCAAAGGTGCAGCAATCTTTGCACGAGGTGAAGGCGCTTGGTATGGAAATGGTGCCGTTTACTTTGTCTGCACCAATGGAGGCGATGCCGGTCATGGACAGGTTTTTGCCTATGATCCTAGAAATGAAAAACTAATTCTCGGCGTAGAATCTCCAGGGCAGGGTGTGCTAGATTTCCCAGATAACATCACGGTTGCTCCATTTGGTGACCTCATCCTTTGTGAGGATGGAGATGGAGACAACTATGTAGTTGGTGTTAATCGGGCAGGTGAACTGTATCAGTTTGCCAAGAATAATATCAACGACAGTGAATATGCAGGTGCCTGCTTCTCGCCGGATGGTAAGACCTTGTTTGTGAATATTCAGTCTCCTGGAATAACTCTTGCAATCTGGGGTCCGTGGGCAGCATCGAGGGGTTAAGTGAAGAGATAGAGAAACTTTTGTCTAGAGCATCTCAACCCAAATGTTTCTCCAGTTATTCATGAATTGCTAGTCACTGCCATCTAGCAAACTGCCCTATCTGGCTTTACTACCCTATTGCCTGACAACCTAGCTTTTGGTAGTTTTATCTAAAACCTTAAAGAGAAGCATTCTGCCCAATGCCTTTCTTTAAGGTTTCAAAATATAGAGTTATAAAACAATGCATCGTTCAATTAGCCTAGTGCTGATGGGAGTTAGCGCCTCTGTGGGTCTCGCCCGGGTTGCTACAGCAACCGAGATCAAAACAGCAATTACAGGAATTCAACTTCAAGTAGTTCAGACAGGGCTAGAAGTGACTTTCGAGGTGCAAGGCAATCCTCAGATGCAACGCTCAAGTGTGAGCCGTGAAAATACTCTCACGATGAACTTTGTAAACACCCAGCTTCGTTTACCCCAAGGCAATGCCTGGCGTCAAGAGAACCCTACACCTGAGATTACATCAATACTGGTAGGGCAGTTTGAGCCAAATCAGGTTTCGATCATCATTAATGGTACTCATGCTTCGCCCGTTGAACGAGTGGTTCGGCAGGATGGCAAGAGTATTACCTTAAGTTTTTCATCCAAGTTGCAGAAGAAGGTTGAGTCGAGTTCTATGCAGAAACCTGCTGCATTGAATTCCAATAATGTTCTTTCTCGGGCTCCTGATCGCTCAGCTTCAACGCCAGATCGCCCAACACCTTCTATTACTTCCAGTGTTATTCAATCATCGGAGGTCAGCTCTTCTCCGTTCTCCGAATCATCCCGATTGAATGCTTCCTTATCCTCCATACCTCAGGGAAGGGCTGATTCGGTAGCAGACTCTGCTTATTCGGATGTTTACCTGGATGATGCACAGACTCAGCTGATGAGAACTTACCAGTTGAACCAGGTTAAGGCAACCTCTGATTCAGTTGTTACTCAAACTCTAACCAGCTTGGCAGAAACAGGAGGAACAGTCAGCGGATCGAGTACAGGTAGCAGTTTTGGTACCGGCTCAAGCAATTTCAGTGGGTTTGATGTCAGAGCCTCGGCAGCAACAGCACAAACCTCAATTAAGCGAGCAACCGCGACGGCAGAAAATGTTCGATACCAAGGAGCAAAAGAATTTTTAGAGCTGCTTGGAGCGAATGGTGGTGTTAATAACAAACCGGCTAACACTTTTAATGCTGCCTCTGCAAGTACTTTTATTCCTTCCTCTAACCAGTTCTCGGCTCAATCTTCAAGTTCTGGTTTTTCTCAGTCAGCTTTGCCGCCCGACTTCTCCAAACTACCCTCTAGCAGGTCTAGTTCTAACCTACTCAATGGATTAGAAGTGATTGCTGAACCGCGCACCAATACAGTGACTTTAATCGGTTCGCGGCGCTTAGTTGAGATCGCGACACTAAAGTTGAAGCAGCTAGATGTGTTAACCAAACAAGTAGCCGTTAACATCAAGATTATTGATGTAGATCTGATCAAAGGTAGTAACTCGAATGCTGATTTGCAGTATCAAGCGAGCAACACGATTGGACTGGGGTTTAATACGGCAGGCTCATTTTTTGCTAACTTTGGCAGAACCTCCACAGGCGCTGGCGCGGCTGTTCCCCTAGCTCGCAACTTCTTACTAAACTTGCTTGCTTCCATTCAGAATCAGTCTGCTAAGATTCTGACGAATCCTACATTGGTGGTTCAAGAAGGGAGTTCAGCGCAAGTCAATTTAACGCAAGAAATTTTTTCGGGTTTTGAAACAATTGAAGATACTCGATTTCTGGGTACGACTGGCACCGTCACGCCGCTAAGACGTCGTCCGATTATTCGACCAGCGGGTGTGATTGTAAACGTCACGGTGGATCGGATTGATCCACAGGGATACGTAACGCTCAATATTTCGCCAGAAATTAGTGCTCCTTCCGGTGCTGTGTTTGAAGATCAGGGTTCTCAAGCTAGGCTGCTCCTCCAGCGTCGCTTGGAAACGGGTCGCATCCGATTGCGAAATGAGCAAACCTTAATTCTGACTGGCATCATTCAGGATCAGGTCCGGTCCAATGTAACGAAAGTGCCTATCTTGGGTGATATTCCTTTACTTGGTCGATTATTTCAGCGTCGGGCGACCACGACTGAGCGCCGGGAAGTAGTTATTTTAGTGACACCCGAAATTCTAAACGACAGCGATCGCTCATCGTTTGGTGTCAACTATCAGCCAGGTTCAGAAGTTCAAAAGCTGTTGAGACAGCAAGACTCTCGTTAAATCTGCAAGATTTTAGCTGCACCGCAAGACGGTTTGTTATTGAAACCTGCACATATGTTCTCAATCGTGGTGGTAGGGGCATGCGAAGTTCGCTTGATACGGAGCGATCTCCTGCGTGTAGTATCGGGGACAGCCAAAGGGCACTTCTGTTTGCTAACAGATCGCGACCTCATTAGCTCAGGATGACTCTGACCCGCCTTGATGGCGGGTTGGAGCAGCATTCGATGCAGGTGATGGCGAAATCCTTCATCGAGATACTTCTGCCGAATCTCCTCCCAGTTGACTAACGCTCTACGCTGCTTTTTCTCAATCGCGCTTAGAAATCGGGTAGGCGAAGTTTACGATCGAAGTTTTTCGTAACTAGCTCCAGGAAAACCTAGATGCCTAAAAATCCCCCAATTGAGCTTGTAACGCTTTGATTTCTGCAAGCCAGTCTTAAAACATCCAATCTCCTCTTAGATTGAACGAGAAAGCGGCGATTGGATGAAACACAAGATAAGGAGAAATTTTAACTAAAGATAACTTCAACTTAATCCTCCGACTGTATGACTTTGACTAAAACGAGGCAATAAATTAATTTCTTTATATACAAAGGATAATAACAAACTTGAAAGTCCGAGTTTTAACGCAGTTAACGGCTCATCCTGAGCGGGAGCAAGAGCTAAAGAACGCTCTGGTTCAATTTGTGGAGGAGCGCTGTCAACAAGTGGGCTGTCACAACTGTGAATCGTATTGTCAGGTTAACCGGAACATAGAATAATCGTACTAGTTCAACTTTAAGAACGACTGCTTGCCCATGTACTTCCGTCATCGCTTCCCTGGTGAAATTATTAGCTACTGCGTTTGGCTGTATTACACCTTTCCGTTGAGCTACCGGGACATTGAGAAAATGATGCTGTATCGCGGCATTGAAGTCA
>NZ_JAMPLL010000069.1:0-9026 GCF_039962495.1 Leptolyngbya sp. AS-A5
AGCAGCAGCAAGCAATCCCAGCAATCCCTCAGCAGCAGGTTCTGATACCACAAAGCCGTCAGAATACAGGCAGGACAATGAATTACACACCTTGAAGAAAGAAATGAAGTGTAGGGTAGGGTAGCATTTACTCCCAATTGTATTGCTGAGGCTTCTATCTCTGAGGTTTCTACTGTGGCCGTGCTTGAATTGAGGCAGAGGAATTAGAAAGAAAATCAATTGAATGAGAATTCCCTCTATTCCTACTTTCACTTAGCTAACCTGAGCTCGGGTTAAGCAAAATGCTGGAAGCTCGATGGGACAGGACTTAGCCGGACTACTGCCTTACATGTTGTTCTCAATAGACTTTTCTAATTGAAAATAATCGCATTTGTGAGCTTTATTGACAATGGCTTCGCAGTCATCAGAGCCGAAAGGTACGAGAAATCAAGGCCTTCGGCAATTCCTTATTCCGAACTCAGGTTAGGTAGCATTTAGCGGCTGCATAGGTTCTAAGGCCGGACTTCCTGCGGGTGCGGCAACGAACCAAAACTTGGAAAAGTGACGTGAACGTATTACTCGCGCAGCAAAAGTCCCAAGCTGTGAAAAAATCAGAATTAGATTCAGTGCTCATCTCTTTCATCGCCCTGTACAAGTTTCATCCCGAAACTGTAACAAGGCTTTCACTTGCATCAACAGTTTATCAAAGTCGATGGGCTTGCAAATAAAGCCATTCGCTCCCGCTTCCAATCCCTCAATCACTTTAGCTTGTTCGTGAGCCGTGACTAAAAGAATCGGAATAGAGGATAGTTCCGGCTTTCGCCGAATTCGCTGCACGACTTCATATCCGTTCATATCCGGCATCATCACATCTAGCAGGATCAGATCCGGCACAGCAGCTTCGACCTTCGCTAATGCAGATTGACCACCATTTGCTAATTCAATGCCATATCCTTCTGCTTCTAATACTGTTTGCATCAACAGTAAATTATCCGGTAGATCGTCAACAATTAAGATGCGGTAGATACAATCGGACACAGCCGTACTCGCTCAGAAATCAGATGTCTTCGTTGGTTGCAGGTTAGCATCTCAATATTGGTTTGAAGAGATGTTGTTGAACCACTAATGGGTTAACGCTTTCTGGTCTTCTTCTTTGACGAAGGCAATCAGTAGGATCTCGAGCATAGGACGCATAGATGTCCCTATTTAGGAGATATCGATTTGCGGTTTCTCGTTCAGCACAAGCCAATGAACGTGCAGTGTGTTCACAATTTCTACAAGCTGGTTAAAGCTAACGGGTTTGACCATGTAAGCGTTCACTCCTAAGTCATAAGTTCGGTTGACATCCGCGTATTCCCTTGAGGCAGTCAGCATCACGACGGGAATGCGCTTCAATCCGGGTTGTTGACGTAACCAAGCCAGTACTTCAGCTCCAGAGCGACGAGGAAGTTTCAAATCGAGCAGAATCAGCATCGGAAGTGGATACTGAACGCGATCCTCGAACGGCGGTTGTCCGGCCAAGTAGGCAATCGCTTGTTCTCCGTCGTTGATGATATGCAAGTCAGCAGCAATCTCAGCTTTACGAAACGCCCGCTGAATTAATAAAACCTCTTTAGGATCATCTTCAACCAGTAAAATTGGGGGCACATCCATTGTCACGAGTTAATTGATTTGTGTGAAGGATTCTCAGGTAGTAGGTCTTGTAGCAATTCGCTTGCCGTTTGAGCAGCGCGGTAAATCTGCTGGAAGTCGGCTTGGTCAGCCTGAGAACAAGATGTACTTCTCTCGAGTAACCGTGAACTGAGTGACAGAATTGTTTGCAGCGCTTCGTTGAGATCATGAACGCGAATGTTGGTATACCGTTCTAGCTCAGCACGGATTCTAACATTCTCGAGCGAACGACTGACAGCAGCAGGTAGACGAGCATAAGCATCTGATCGTTTGAGAATGTAATCGTCTAGTCCAAGCTTCATCGCCTCGACGGCGATTTCTTCCGTGCCTGTGTTGGTGAACATAATCACTGGAAGGGTTGGATCTTGCTCCTTAATGGCGAGAAGAACGTCAATCCCTGTTGTCCAGCGAATTTGGAAATCTGTAACCACCAAATCAAAATTTTTCTCCCGAATGGCGCGATTTAAGCCGCCCTGGTCGAGAACCTCTTGAACTTGCAGATTGGAGAAGGTTTGTTTGAGCGCGCGAATCGCCAAGGCACGATCGCCTGGATTGTCATCGATTAAGAGAATGCGGGATTGAGTCATGTGGAAAATAAATCTAGGTAGATGCAAGCGGTAATACAAGCCAAAATCGGCTACCGTGGCCCAGTTGAGACTCTACCCCAACTTGCCCACCCATGCGATCGATACCTTTCCGGACAATCGCCAAGCCAATGCCTGTTCCCGGAAATGTTTCGATGCCGTGTAACCGCTCAAACACACGAAAGATGCGATCTTGATATTCGGGTGCGATACCGATGCCATTGTCTTCGATCGTTAAGCGTACCAATTTTTTTTCAACCTGAGCCGCGATGACGATGGCAGGCTGGTTTGACGGCTCCACAAATTTGAGCGCATTGCTGATTAAGTTTGTGACCACTTGAATCAAAATGGGGCGGTTAGCAATTACCGAGGGCAGCGGAGACCGAATCTGGACGACTGCGTGACGCTCTCCAATTTCGCGATGTAGTTGACGTAGAGCAGCATCAACCACGGCATTCAACTCTGTCGGTTGCAAATTGATTTGCGTTCGACTCAGCCGGCTATAGCTCAGCAAATCATCAATCAAGGTGCCCATCTGCACCGCACTATCGGAAATGCTCTGAATGTAGGTATGAGCGAGATCATCGAGGTGAGTGCCGTAATCTTCTTCTAATGCCTGAGCAAATCCTTGCATAATTCGGAGGGGAGCTCGTAGGTCGTGTGAGACCGAATACGTAAACGCTTCTAGCTCTTGATTAATTTCCGTTAGTCGCGTGGTTCGATCCTCGATGCGTTGTTCTAAGGTAGCGTTGAGCTGCTGCAATGCAATTTCAGCCGCTTTGCGCTCGGTGATGTTGAGCATCACGCCAAGCAGACGGATCGGTTGTTCGGTGTCGTTATAAACCGCTCGTCCGCGTGCAGAAATCCAATGCACGCTGTCATCGTCCCAAACAACGCGAAAGTCTGAGAAGTAGAACGACCGAGTTGAAATCGCGGATTGAATCGCCTGCTCGGTTGCCTCAATATCGTCAGGATGCACGCGATTTCGCCACGTTTGATAGTTGGGTTCGCAGCCGTGTGGTTCATAACCTAAAAGCCGAAAGGAATTGTCATTCCAGATCACCTGTTCAGTAAGCAGGTTCCAATCCCAGGTTCCAATTCCCGAGAATTCCATTGCCGATCGGAATCGTTCTTCACTTTGGCGCAATGCTAATTCAGCTTGTTGGCGTTCGGCTTCCAATCGCTTTCTGTGATCGATGTCTTCGATGACAGAAATAAAATACTTTGGCTGTCCATCAGAGTCACGCACTAGCGCTACTGTTAAGTTGATCCATACGATCGAGCGGTCTTTGCGGATGTAGCGTTTCTCTATCGAATAGGTCTGGATTTCTCCTGCTATCATCTGCCGCATATAGCTCAGATCAAGGTCGAGGTCGGCGGGATGGGTGATGTCTTGAAATGTACAAGCCAACAATTCTTCGTAGCGATACCCGACAATTTCACAGAGTTTTTGATTGACTCGTAGCCAGGTGCCGTTTGGCGCAACTTGAGCAATTCCGACCGCTGCTTGATTAAATGTCGCTTTGAACTGCTGTTCACTCTCGCGCAGGGCGACCTCAATTCGTTTTTGCTGGGTAATATCTTCCACAGCAATGAGAATGCCCTTGACTCTTGCAGAGTTGTCTCGCCACGGCTGCACTTCCCAACGCAAAAATTGTTCGGAGCCATCAAGCAATACGTAGCGATCTTCATCACATTTTTCGCTGTGTCCCGCTAACCCGCGTTGATGAGCGGCTCTCCATCCTGCAGGCTGGTTTGGAAACAGATCGTAATGCGACTTGCCCAATACCGATTCGATCGAGCCGAGGTGGTAATCCTCGATCCAGCGCTGACTAACCGCAAGATAGTGCATTGTTTCGTTAAACATCGCAATGCTCGCAGGCGCATATTTCACAAATGTCTGAAGCCTCTCTTCCCGTTCCCTCAGGCTTCGCTCTGCTTGCTGTCGTTGTGCTTCATTGCGTCTAACCAGTTCCGCCAGTAGCGCCAGTAAGATTAAACTTGTCCCAGTGATGAGCGTAAAGGTGAACAGCGCGGAGCTTAAGTGTTGCTGCGATTCTGCTGTTCGTTGCTGCAATTGATCCGTTTCTTGGCGCTCGAAGACGGCGATTTGCGTCCGAATGTTGTCCATAATCCGCTTGCCACGATCCGACCGAACAATTCGCAGCGCCTCATCAAATTTGCCTGTGCGACGGAGCTGAATGGTTTGATTTAATTCGGTCAGTTTTGCCGTGATCGCTTGCTCTAGTACTTCAATTTGTTGCGGCTGCGTGGTTCTTGTCTTTAATTGCTTTAGCGTCTGGACTTGCTCACTGACCCGAGTGATCGCGCTGTTATACGGCTCCAAATACTGGTCTTGCCCAGTCAGCAAATACCCGCGTTGTCCAGTTTCCGCATCTTTAAGTGTTGAGAGCGTGTCTTCTAGCACAGCAATAACCTGGTGGCTCTGGCGCACGAGTCGCTCATTATCAACCAGCCGGAAGATGTTGCGGTAGGAAATCACACCATTGATTAACACCAGCACTAGCGTAATGCTGAAGCCAGCATTGATCTGCCGAACCAACGATTGCTTCATATCATTTGCTTCATCTTATTTCAACGAGGAATGAGCAAGCACGAGAACTGCTTCAATTAAGGCTGCCGGATCGATCGGTTTCGCTAAATGCCGATCGAATCCTGATTCTAATGCCTGCTGCTGATCATTCTCAGTGGCATAAGCGGTTAATGCAATAGCGCGAGTCGAAAGCGCAAAATCTTGGCGAATTCGTTGTAAGAGTTCATAGCCATTAATGTCAGGCATACCGATGTCGCTGATAATCACATCTGGGTTCGCTTCCCTGATCTGGTCTAACGCAGCTTGAGCGGACGATGCCATGGTTACAATCGCGCCTGCTTGCTGGAGAACGAACGCCACAAACTCGCGCGAATCCTGGATATCATCGACTACAAAAATGCGAACGCCACTTAAATCCCCGTCTTGATGGTTGGGAAGGGCAGGAGCCGGATTGGTAAGCTGTGCCGATGCGATCGGGAGCCTCACCGTGAACGTTGCTCCTTGTCCCACCCCTGGACTGTCCGCCCTTACCGTCCCCCCATGTAGTTCTACCAGTTCCTGCACAATTGCCAGCCCCAGTCCAAGTCCACCAAATTGACGAGTTGTCGTGTTGTCTTCCTGCCGAAACGCCTCAAACAGATGCGGTAGAAACTCCGGCGCGATGCCCTTGCCGGTATCGATGACTTGCAGTTGGGCATAGCCCCCCCTTTGAGTGAGCTGCACTTGAATTCGTCCGCCTTCCGGTGTGAACTTCACAGCGTTAGAGAGCAAGTTCCCAACAATTTGCTGCAACCGTCCTGCATCT
Source organism: Leptolyngbya sp. AS-A5 (assembly GCF_039962495.1). Classification (NCBI taxonomy): domain Bacteria; kingdom Bacillati; phylum Cyanobacteriota; class Cyanophyceae; order Leptolyngbyales; family Leptolyngbyaceae; genus Leptolyngbya; species Leptolyngbya sp. AS-A5. Next base: position 5,594 of record NZ_JAMPLL010000069.1, read on the forward strand.
CCTCTAATCGCGCCAACATGAACGGCGAGCGAGGCTTCAACATGAATTGATTTCGCCTCAGCGACAAGCTGAATTGTTTCGAGGGCATTCGCGACAATTCCGGCTAAATCGATCAACTCAACGGTCAAGACCAGCTTGTTGCGTAGAACGCGTGAGATATCGAGCAAGTCATCGATCAGTTGTGCCTGTTGCTGAGCGTTCCGCTCGATCGTACCCAAAGCTTCTGCAGCACGTTCTGGCGTGAGTTTGCCCATTCGCAATAGCTTTGACCAACCGAGAATGGGATTGAGTGGAGTTCGCAGTTCATGCGACACCACCGCTAAGAGCTCGTCCTTAATGCGATTTGCTCGTTCTGCGGCTTCGCGAGCCGCTTGTTGCTCTGCTATCAGCCGCATGCTTTCAGCTTCATGTTGTTTTTGGAAGCCAATATTGGTACAAGTGCCAAACCATTTCACCACCTGTCCTTGTTCGTCTCGAAACGGCACTCCCTGACCTAAAAACCAGTGGTACGTCCCATCGAAGTGACGGAAACGGTATTCGATCTCGTAAGAGTTACCACTCTTTACAGAAGCAAGCCACCGCTCACGGGTGCGATCTCGATCATCTGGATGGATAATGCTGAGCCAATCCAAGCTCAATAACTGTGATGAAGTTAAGCCTACAAAGTCACAGAAGCGCTGATTAACGTATTCGTTTTGTCCATCCGATGTTGTCACCCATACCAACTGGGGAATTGCTTCTGCTAGCACACGATATTGGGATTCACTTTCGTGTAACCGAGCCTCAATCTGTCCGCAATCTGGTTCTGATTCGAGTTGCATCCGTTCGGTTGCCTCAATTCCTTTGACATTGCACACTGTGCTCATTGCCGATTCAGGGAATTGAATTCTTTGACATGCAGGCGTTGTACCGACAAGGTGTACTGATTTAGTGGGCGAAATGAACGGGGTAATCGTAACGGCAACAGCATAAGGGGTATGTTCCTCACAGCGAAATAATGGTTGAGCGTCAAGTTTGACCCATACCAAATCGCCATCAGGTTTATAAAATCCCATTTTGACGTTCAAACACGGCTGTGCAGACTGGAGTGCCAGGAGCACTGGATGCATCTGATGAGGAAATGGAGCCCCATCCGGATGAATCATGTGCCAGAACAAATTTGGCGATGAGGTGTCTTGCAGTTGGTCGAGTGTCATCCCTAAAATGAGTTGAGCTGCCTGATTACAAGCAGTGATGGTGCCATCTGCCATTTGCAGCAAGATTCCGGTTTCTTGACGGGCTAGACTGGATGAATTGTCGTGATTCTGCGGCATTGAGCTCATTTTGTATTGCAATCTAGTTTCCATCACTAACCTTGTAGGCTGATTGGCGTAAAAGTGCTGCTACTGCTCATCCTGAGAAATAGGAATGTCACAACGTCTGAGCACCGACGCGTTTGAATCAATATTAAGCAATTCCTCTAGCAGTACTTTAAGTTGCCGCAGTGCAAGCGGAAATGGCATAGTTCGATTGTGTTCCCAGCCATTATTGTACGACTGTGGTCACAAGTGTGACGGCAAATAGCGATCGCGTCAGGTTGAGCAGTCAGCTTTCACTTCATAATGCTCGCAGGGTAAGTACCGCAGCAATTTTTCTGCCCTGCTCATCGTAGACGGGGCGAGCATTGCCCTCCACTAGAATCTCTGTCCCATCTGATCGCCGAATCCGCCAGCGTGCCTCTTTCACGACCTCATCTTTGAGCACAGCTCGACTTAAAGGTAGCTCTGCTGCAGGATAAGGATGTCCTTCTTCAGTGTAGAGATGATACATCTCGCTATAGTCTTCCGGCAGAACATCGAGCTTGGCAACCCCGTGCAACCGTGAGGCGGCATCATTGACAAACGTAATTCGCCCCTTCACATCGGTCACGATAACCCCTTCTATCAATTGCTGCAGGATGGCATCGCGTTCAGCAGCAAATTGAGCAATGCGCTGTCGTGCCTCTACTCCTTCAGTTACCTCAATATTCAAACTCAGTAGCCGGTCTACTCGTCCACTCAGGTCAAACAAAGGCTGATAGATGATATTAAAATACCCTTCGTACAGTTCACCGCTGCCGTCTCGATCGTAACGCGCCACCATTTCCTTGCCTTCATAGGCTACGCCAGTCGTGTAGACCTGATCGAGCAACTCAAAGAACCCTTGCCCTTCCAATTCTCGAAAGGCATTGCGTACCGTTAATCCCTCTAAGTTGCGTCCGCCGATGAGGTGCTGGAACCTGCGATTGTGCATCTCGATGCGATGTTCCGATCCCCGCATAATCGAGATTGCGATCGGGGCTTGTTCGAGAATCGCCCGGATTTCAGCCTGCACGGCTTCGTCTCGGAGGGCTCGAACTCGGTCAGAGATATCGCGACTGAATAGGAGCAGCCCGTTCTCAGTCGGAACAGCCCGGACTTCGTGCCAAGCATATAGCTTAGGCAGAAACAACTCAAATTTGACGCTAACTTGCGCCGCTGCAGCTTGTCGGAGTTGAACTTCTGCGGGCGTATTCAAAAGGTCAGGAAAAACGTCCCAGATAGACTGCCCCAATAATTCGTCACGCTTGCGTCTCAACAGCAGTTCTGCGCTGTGGTTGACGCAGATGTAGTTCCACTGGGTGTCGAGTGCAGTAATGGCATCAGACATATATTCTAAGACGGTTTCTAGATCCAACTTGACTCTCCTTGTTTCCCAACTTACTTTATCGCTCCATCTGCTTAGAAGCGTCGTTCGAATGAAAAATTTGCCTTCGAATTCCTATGATTTGCTTGATTGTCACAGTGCGCTAGCCAAAACTCTGCGCCTTCAGCGCGAGCTTTAGCTGCTACCGACCTCTATGAAAGACTGGAAACGCATTACATTCAAATTCATCCGCACTGCATTAGAAATCAGAGTTGAGGTGAGTGACTTGAGGCAAAGTGAATCGTTCAGCCAGTGAAGTTGGAAAGAAGGAAACATCCGGTTTGTCACTCTCGAGTTAACTTGAGCCTTCAGTCCTTCAAGAACATCTGCGCTCTTAGTGCAGAGTGGCTGAGTATCGAAGATGGTTTCTGTACGATCGCGCTTCTGCTCACTCCGCAGAAGTTTCTTTTGTTCCAGAATCACCCAATCACCCTCCTGCTGGGAGTTTGAGCGTTTTTTGATTGAGTTCAATTAACTACTTGGGCTGAACGAGAGAGTGCATATTTGAAGACAGTTGTAGTCTGTGCATAAGTCCAGCGACAGTCCAAGATTTGTACCACGACTGTATGACGCTGCCAATAAGATGATGAGATCCGGTAGGATTTCCCTCGTCAACTCCCTTTCAGCTTCATTAAGGATTACTTAGAACTTAGTGAATTGGAAGATAGCTCAATTTACTGTCCTACTTTACGTTCAGCTCTGTCTCCCGCCTACTATAGCTTTTTACAAC